>NZ_AJWE01000110.1:0-149976 GCF_000281145.1 Rhizobium sp. CF142
CTGGCGTGAACTCGTGGTTGGCTGCCAATTCGATGATCGTGTCAGCCTTGACGACCCAGGGCGCAGATTTGCAGGAGGTTCTTCTCCTTCAGCGGGCTCCGTCAGAGGTTCGCAAACCCTGCATTCAAGGACACTCGCGATCTTTCCCAGAGAGTCAATCCCGAGGTTGATTTGCTTCCGTTTGATCTGAGAGATCGAAACGCGCTCTGGGGTTGCTTCCAGCGCAAGACGCTCCTGCGAGAGGCCGCGAGCGACCCTCAACTTCCGCACATTTCAAGCTAGCAGATCACGTGGCTTCATACGCACACAGACCATTGTGTTTGGAATTAAATAACTGGCTATTGGCATCATCGCTCGGAATAACCACGAAATAGGGCGCCAGCCTACGTCATGTCCTCAAGCGCGTGCGGGGTCGCCCAGAATCGGGTTTTGCAGCAAAGTCGCGACCTTGGCCGGGCGAACCGGCTCGTGTTGCGATGATAGAGTTCAAGCGTTTGCCGCAGCCTTGGCTGCCGAGCCTATGAGCATTTTATCCTGCCCCATTGCTAGACGCGTGTCTGTTTGTCGGGCGAAACAGGTCCTCGTCTGCTTGCAGCCACTTGATCACGTCGTCGGAAACGGTTGCGAAGTTCGAGAGGCTGCCCTCGATGACGGTGCGGATCCCGTGGAAAGTAGCGAGGTCCCCGGCAGAAACCCGAAAGAACAAGCCATCGTCAGTGGGCAGTATGACCACGCATCCGTCCTCAAAACTCAAAAATCTGTCGGGTCCTTCGGAGAGGATCGATCGGCAGAATTCCCCGATCTGCGTGCAGATTTTCTCGGCGACGTTTGGCGCGTGTGCGACGACGACGAGAGTCTCAGCCACATGTTTGTACATCAGAATTCCTTTCCAGCCGTCTCCGGCTCAGTCGCTTCATGATTTATGTCTTGGATAGAACTTCCCTTCATGCGGACCCCAGTTCGGGCAGTTGCGATCTCGAAAATGTGGACGCCTTTATCCGATGCGGCAGATCCCCCCAGATCGGCCCCCGACGCCAAGCCTGTTCGTGTCATGGGGCGATCAACGGACGTGTTTGGTGGCGTGCGGTGACACTTCTGGTTTCCGGCTCAGGGAGGATCCATCCGGATCGACGGCATCGACGCCTATGCGCTGCCGCAGTGGACGTTTGGTTCGAAGCTGAAACTGGGAATGGGCTTCGCCGCATCGTGCGGGCCGCTTGAGAAAGGACTGCTCAAGCGCTTGATCGGCAATTCACGTGTCGCCTGCAAGCTTCGTCTCATCTGCTCCTGATGATCGGCTGGATACGGGCTGTTTTGCCCGGGGCAGGGGCCTCGGCCTCAAAATGGTCCGTGTCGGCGCGGCGAAGCCAAGGTGCACGGCACGCGCTTCGCGCACCTGCGGAAATCCTCGACTTCTCACCGCCCGAACTTTTGCTTGCGACTGCTCAGCAGTTCCAGAGCAAGACAACGAAAGAGTTCGTGACCGCGGGACCTTGATGCAACATGTCGAAGAACTGCCGCTCGGCAATCTGCTCGACATCGTGCAGGTGTTCTTGGTGACGCGCGCGGCGGGGAAAAAGGACGGCCAAGAATGGCCGTCCCGGCCTGTTCAGTCACCGGTTTCGAAGGCAACCAGCAAGGATATGAACCGCGGTCTCATCTTTTTCGGCATAGCCATGAAGGCATCCACAAGCCTCTGGCCCTGGTCCGTTGCGACGAACTCCTCGCGCAACATGGCCTTCCTGTCCAAATCTTCGTTGCCCGCTGTCGCAGGTTCCTGCAGGCCCTCGAAAAAAAACGCCATCGGCACGTCGAGCATCTGCGCCATCTCATACAGCGCCGAACAACTCACCCGATTGGATCCGCGCTCGTATTTCTGGATCTGCTGGAAGGAAACGCCGACCGCCGCACCAAGCGCTGTTTGCGACATCCTCAGTTGCTGTCGTCGTTTCTTGATGCGTTTTCCAACCGCCATGTCTACAAGATGGTGGCGCGCCTCATCGCCTACGGCATCGTCAACGACGGACAGAGACCTCGCTAAAGCATTCTGTTGCATGCACGGCGCTCCACGCTAGCCAGTTCGTCTGGCAACTGAAACGCCGGGGAGTTGGAAAAGCTGTTTCGTCAGCAGCCCCCGTGGACTTTAGCGCGAACGCCTCTTGCATACTCCACAGGCTCCCCGACCTTTGATTGGTCGCGAAGAAGTCGCTCATAGCGCACAACAACGAAAATGGGGTTTCCACGCCCCAAGGCGATCAGATCGCCTGAGTTGTACACTATCAACCCGATTCACATTTGCAAAGAACCTTAAGACCACGTCTTAACAACTTAAGAGAGAAAGTGCTTTTGGTGCAGCCCTCACGGGTCATCCGCTCCATTGCCGCGATCCGTCTCGGAGACGATCATGCGGAGCAGGTAACGAACGAAATTCAGCTCGTCGCTCGGCGGATAACGGCGACAGATTTCTTCGACCGCCTTCAGCAGTTGTGCCGTCTCCTTGTGGACGGTCGCCATCATGAAACGGCGCGCATTGTCGGCATCCATTGCCGACTTGCCGCGACCAACCACTGGCTCGGTTCCCTCACGCCGCAGCCGGCGAGGATTTGCGGTCGCCTGCGGAGCTGCCCCTCCAGCAGAGTAGCGATTGAAAAATACGGCATTTGTCGCGGTGCAATCGCAGGAGGTCATGTGACACGCTCGCAGCCGCGAGCTGGATTGGGACGCCATTTTCTTCCCCAACCGTCTCTATCAGCCCGAACTGATAGCCTCTGCGACGCATCATCGCGACGACACGTGGATAAGTCAGGAAGACAACGCCGCCTGCGCCGAGTGCGAGGAGGCATTCCAGGACGCCGGTCATGAGCAGCTCGGAAGCGCCGATGCCGTTGATGGTCGGCGCATTGCGGACCGTCGCGCACCTGGTCCATTCGAAGGGATACCGTTCCGCTGGCAGGGTGGCCATGAGGTGCGGACAAAACTCGGCGGCGAGGTACGGCAAGGATGTCGGCAGAAGACGCGAATAGGCGACAATACGCTTCTTATGTTCGAGGATCAGATGGATTGCTGAGGGACCATCGAACTGGTCGCGCTCGCGCCGGTCGGCTCTGCGCACCGCTTCCCATCCGAGTTGCTCGACGAAGCGGGTGTGGCGAAATGACCAAACCCGGTCCATCAATGCTGGATCGTCATGCTCATGGATGATTTGCAACATAATTCTCACTCCGGCTGCATCTGCAAACAATGCAACCAGCGATAAGGGAATACTATCCGTAATTTGTCGTGGTTTTCAGTGCTGCAGGCCGCGGCGAAATGCTTCAGCGACCAACTGGGCTCTGTTTACTGCGGACAGCTTCCGCTGCAGGCTCCGAATATGGTCCTGGACCGTACGTGGCGAGCGCCCCGTGAGGCGTCCGATCTCCCGGTCGGTCTTTCCGGCTACGCACAATGTCAGGCATTCGCTTTCGGATCTGGTGATGTGTGGCGGCAAACCGGGCGGGTGCCGGATCGCTTCCAGTTCGTTCAGCCGGCCATAGGCGCTTTCTGCAACAAGCTGTAACAGCTTTGTTTCCTGCGAAGTCATTGCTTTTCGTGTGCCGGCGACAGAAAAAATTCCCCCGTAGCCCATTGCCGAGTGCAAAGGGATCGTCAGGCCGTCGACGAGGCCGAAATCACGGGCTTCCTCCATGATCCTTCTGGCTTTTGCCGGCAGGGCCCGTTGATCCAGCGCCTTTGACCAGATTACCGACTGGCCGGTTTGGCGAACCAAATTGGCGACCGGGTCGGCGTGGAAATAATCCAGTTTCAGATAGCGTTCAAACCAGGCCTTCGGCCATTGCTGCCAC
Organism: Rhizobium sp. CF142; assembly: GCF_000281145.1. Lineage (NCBI taxonomy): Bacteria > Pseudomonadati > Pseudomonadota > Alphaproteobacteria > Hyphomicrobiales > Rhizobiaceae > Rhizobium > Rhizobium sp. CF142. The sequence continues at coordinate 3,843 of NZ_AJWE01000110.1, forward strand.
ACGAAAAATCCATCGAGCCGCTCATGCGGCAAAGGCAGGGACGCCATCGCGACATAATCGATGCCGAGGTATGATGTGACGCGCTCGATGCCCTGGACAAGCTCGGCGCGATTTCTGATCTCGTCGCTGGTCGCAAGAAACTCGACCAAAATATCCGCGAGGAATGGATCCACTAGCTATCCTTCTCAAGATTGACCACAACACCCTTGGTGCCGTCGCGGGCCTCCGCAAAACTAGTTATGCATCATATACTTGTATTTTTTATATAAAAACTACCATAATTTGTATTTGCGCCACGCTTTCATGCAAAGAGTGAGTTTGTGGATCAAAACAGCGAAAGGAGTATGGGTTCGGGGTCTGGAGCAAATGATGTTCTGTGACCATCCCGCCGTATTCCGTCCGATTCTTGCGCCTTCCGGAAATGCATGCAGGATCACGAGTACTGCGGCAACTACGGTTACGGGCGGAATGCAGATCGCGACAAGGGCTTCGCTGGAAGCGATGTTCGCAGCCAGGCGCTGCATTAGGCATTGCCCCGCCAATGGGACGGGGGCTCATATCCCGTTCGTCTCGGTGCCAACGGTATCAAAAACGGAGATGTCGCATGCGTTGGCATAGGACGAGGTTTGAACGATCCCAGCGATCTAGCTCGTTGACCGACTACAGAACCGCTTTGCCGATTTTAATGAACGCCGGCCCGATCCTCTTCGATCGCCAGTTGCGCAGCGTGCCCCCGCTCAGCAACGAGGCCAAACTTGCAATCGTGGCAGAGAGTTATGCCGCCCCGCGTCAGGTCACGGCAACAGCACGTCACCATGGGATCACACGCTTTCAGTTGAACGCTTGGCGTAAAGCAGCTCTCGCCGCGAACAGTGTAGGCGTTAGGCCGGCGAAAAAATACTTGCAGGCTGCGGATGCCAGTCGGCAGGATACAGGCAGTCACTGAATGGTGGGCAATCGCTTCAGGGGATTGGCCAGCGACACACCGAGCGGCTCGAAATGTCGCTCATTGGCGGTCAGAACAGTGAGACCGTGCGCGGCGGCAGTGGCCGCTACGGCGATGTCCTCAAAGCCGGGATCATGAGCACGCGCCCGGTCGAGCATCAGACCGGCGTATCTCGCTTCCTCGACGCCGAACGGCAGGATCCGACCGGCGTAGAAATGTTCCACCGCCGACAGCCAAAGGCGCAGGTTCTTCGCCTTCGTCGTCGCTTCTATCCTGACGGCGCGGGCAATGCCGGCCTCAATCTCGGCGATGGTGATGGCCGAAAGATAGAGGCGGTCGCTATGCGCCCGCACCCAGGTCGCGAAAGCCTCGACGCCGACCTGACGCTTGGTCGGCGCATCGGCCGACACGATGTTTGTGTCCAGAAGATACAAGATCAGAGACCGTTTTCGCGCAATGCACGGGCGGGCTTGCGCGACCGTTCGGGAATATCTGCCGGCTCACCGGGAAAAGCCAGAAGCAGGTCAGCGAAGTCCGGCACCCTGGAGACCCGTTGCCATTCCTCGAAGGAAACCAGCACAGCTTCCTTGCGACCATGACGGGTGATAACGGTTGGTTCTCCGGCCACGGCCTGATCGACCACGGCGGAAAGCGTCGCCTTGGCGTCCTTGAGCTGGATTTCCTTCATGTCACTACTCCATATGACTACCTATAGTCATATATGATTCCGCCGGCCTGAATCAAGCAGAAGCTGGAATTTCATTTACAAGCCAAGCCCACGCTTGCGGCCAAAACTCCAGTCCACGCCGCCGTCCGGACGAGCCACCTCTGATATATGCTGGCCGATTTGTTTCTCGACGGCAGGCGTCCACGGCACGAGGCTGAAACCGAGACCATCATCGACCATCGAAGACCGCAAGCGGCGATCGTTTCGGGGCCGATGCCGTGGTGGTCGCCACCGGGCCGGCGGTGCCGAAGATGGTGGCAGATAGTGGCCAGACCATTGGCGATGGAACCCGGGTCGCCCTCTTGGTGCAGACGGAAGCCGTTCGACCATCCGCTGCGCGCCGTGCTCAATACGCCGTGCGTCGCGGTTCGTCCGGGCCCGGGGCGGGACTTTTTCGCTGGATGCCGGTTGGGCCGCAGACGAGGGCGTGACGCTGCGCCCCGACGGCAGCTATGCAATCGATGATGCGGTGGTGGAGGCGCTGATGGCCGAGGCGAGCCGGGTGATGGTGGACCAGCCATCACGGTTGAGTGAGGAAACTGTCGTTTGTCGTGGAAACTCGCCAAAGCGATGTACCGAAGTTTAGCACAGCCGGGACGGGCATCAGCTAGTGCGGCAAAAGAATCCATATTATGGATGCGTGAAGTTTCAACGATCTATGGATCAATCGCGTGCACTCCCAAATGCCATTCATCAGGCTGACCGGCTCGCCATCCGAACGAGGCCGACAACAGGGTTCACTTCTCCTGCGGTTGATTCTCGAGGGCTTTGCCAGGCTGCGCAGATCGACCACACCGGAGCAATGGCATCGCGCCAAAAGCATGGGGGCGAAATCCTTCGCGCGCCTTCGTGCCGTCGCGCCCGATCTAACGGCGGAGCTGGAGGGTCTCGCCGAGGCGACCCGCCTCGATATTCTCGACGTCTATCTCCTGTCCTGTTTTGAGTATTTCGACGAAGGCCAGACGGGTTGCACCTCCGTTGGTCTGCAGACGATCGATGGGATTTTCGTCGCGCAAAATTGGGATGCACCGGCGTGTCGCAGCGAGGAACTCGTAACGCTCGTTCACGAAGATCCAGAGCGTCCCTTCGTCACGATAGCCTCGGCAGGAACGCTTGGCTGGGTGGGCCTGAATGGCGCCGGGCTTGCCTTCGTCAACAATGATCTCATTGTCGACAAGAGCCATGAGGGGATGCCAAGCCTGGCGATCCGGCGTCTCATGCTCGCAACGGGATCGGTCGATGAGGCGCTCGAGGTCCTGAGGACGAACGATCATCTGGCCGGACGCTGTTTTGTCATTGGCGATGCGACGGGTTCTCTGTCCGCAGCGGAAGTGTCGCCGTCTGCCGGCATTGCGGATGCTGCTTGCCCGGTTATTCGGCATACCAACCATCCACTCCTGCCGGCGATTGCCGTGTGGGAGGACATCGAAGCCGCCGCGCAGTTCTACCCGTCGAGCCGCGAGCGCCTGCGAGCGGCATACCGCCTGCCGCTGGAGAGCACCCAGGATATCGAGGCGCTCCTCAGGGACAGGACGGGTGCGCCCGACGCCATATGCAAATCCGCCTCACAGCGCGAGGACACCGAAACCGTCTTTTCGGTCATCTTCGACTGCCGTCGGCGTGAGGCGATGATAGCGCTCGGTCGGCCGGACAGAGCGCCTTACCAGCGCTTCAGGCTCGACGTTCGAGCGCTGGCTTAGGCTGCGTTGCGACCTCCATGCCATGCATACGGGCATAGTTCGCAAAATGGGCGCCGAGCTCCTCGGCCCGCCCTTCACAATCCTCTGGCCCGTATGCTTCGCACTCATACCCAAGAACATCGCGCAACACTTCGGCCGATCGGCTGGTAAAGCGAACCGTGCCGTCGTCGTCGACGCTTTCAATGCCGTCGAAGCGCTGGCATTGCCTGTTGATGTCCATAGCGTCTTCGAGCGTCAATTTACCGGGGAGGTCGATGAGAAGCCCGGTCGGTGAAACCCTGACAGGATAACCGCCGACGAGCCCCAGCGGTCCCGGGGCGTGCACAACCTGACCCGAACGGTTTGCGAGTGCAAGCAACATCGCAGTCGCAGACGAGGCCGTCACCGACTGACCGGTAAGCCCTTTGAGCCGACGGAAGCGGCCTGCTACCAGCGAGAAAAGCACGTCGTGATCAATCTCCGACCTCGGCACTTCCAGCCCGTTTGCGTAGACGGTCAGATGATAAGGCGCGCCGTCGGTCCCGCCAGTGCTGGGCATTCGGTAACTGAGGTAGTGCTGGGCAAAGAACCGAACCTCGATCGACGATGGATCGAGCGAAAGCATGTGAGCGGCTGCGAGCCGGATCCCGGGGACCGCGTTGGCGATATTTCCGATTCCGACTGCGGGCGCCAGTCCTTCGGCCGCAAGCGTTGCGTTGACAACATCAGGATAGGACGCGTTGACGACGGTTGCTCGGCTGTTTGCCATTCGGACAGATTTCATGAGGCGGCGAATGAGGACTTGGTGCATCGGCGTCCAGATGCCGCCTCGGGCCTCATCAAGCTTCTTGAAGGCGTCCGCCGGCAACTTGGTGATGACCCACCAGCTGTGCAAGGTCGTCGCGTTGAAGATGATGTCCGGCTTCAGCCGGTCGATTGCCGCCGCTGTCCTGTCGATGTCCATAAGGTCGATCTCTTCAATCTCTACCGGCTTGGACCGTCCGAGATTCATTGCGGTATATCGAGCCAGATTGACGCGGTGCAGCGCCTTCTCCGGGTTTCTGACGCCAACGACGAGCCCAAGCGGTGCGTCGCTTTGCAGCAGAAAATCAAGAACGTCGCCGCCGAGAACGCCTTGACCGAGGATCAGCATCTTCGGGGGTTCGGCATGTCTTGTCATGGTCACTCCTCCTTTTGCATCCTAAGGATTAGTTGTGATTAAATCACATCAATAGATTGCATAATGGATTGGCTTATTGTAAATTGCAACTCAAAATTAATACTGCCTAAAATACGACTAAGGATAGTTTCTCACGTGCACGCTGACAGCCCGGAAGTGATCATCGATCTGGATGCGATCCAGCGAAACTTTGCGATTGCGACCTCGATAGCCGGCCCCGATGTGGACGTGGCTGCAGTGGTCAAAAGCGATGGCTACGGCCTTGGTCTTAGCAGGCTCATCGAACCTTTGGCCGCTGCCGGATGTCGAACCTTCTTCGTGGCTGATCTCTCTGAGGCCCACTGTGTACGGGAGCGCTCAAAGGGTGGGACCGTCTTCGTATTGGCCGGAATGAAGCGCGACCACGCCGAGCACTGTCGCAAGAACCGGTTTGTTCCTGTCTGCAACACGCTGGGGGAAGTAGTCGCCGCAGTGGACGGAGGCTGTGACTACGCACTTAATCTGGAAACCGGATTTTCGCGCTTCGGACTAGGACTTTCCGACGTGCGAAGCCTCATCCACCGGTCTCTTCCTCCACCTCTATTGGTCATGAGCCATCTGGCATGCGCCGATGAGCCGGCCAACACGCTCAACGAGTTGCAGAAAAACAGGTTCGTCTGCCTTTCCGAACTGCTTGGCCCGACGCGGCGTAGTCTCGCAGCATCGGCAGGATTGTTCCTCGGCCCGGCTTACCTTTTCGACCTCGTGCGTCTTGGATCGGCCCTTTACGGCCTGAACACCACAGATCTTGTCCCCAATCCGTTTATGAATGTCCTTAAGCTACGGGCCTGTGTCGTCGATGTCAGGCACGTTCACGCGGGCGCTTCTGTGGGCTACAGAAGCACCTTTCGCGCGAGCCGACCAACACGTCTCGGTATCCTCTCCATCGGCTACGCGCATGGCCTGGCCTGGTCGCTTTCAAATAGATTGAACGTACAGATCGGATCCCACGTTGCGCCGCTCGTGGGTCGAGTTGCCATGGAATATGTCGCGATCGACCTGACGGACGTACCGGATCAGTTTTGCCAGCCGGGACAATGGGTCGAGCTGATCACGAAAGATAGGTCTGCCGATGCGATGGCACGTGCTGGCGCTACTGTTGCGCAGGAAGTGATGCTGCGGGTCGGCGCAGCCTGCCGCCGTTCTTACGTGGCCATAGAACAGGGGATGGATGCATGAGGCTCGAACTGCCGCCAAGGCTGTCCATCCTGCTCGCCGCCGGCCTGTTTAGCACAGCTGGCTTCTTCATAGGCTTTCTCGATATGAATATTTGGGCGATCCTGTTCTGGCGCAGCTTGTTTGCACTGGGCTTCACCTCAATCTTCATCGCGATGCAGCCCATGTCGCTCGCGCTTCTGCGCTTCGATTGCGCGGGTCTGCTTGCGGCGGTTCTCTCGGCTGCAGCAACGCTCGCCTTCATCCCGTCGCTGCGACTGACATCAGTTGCAAACGTTGCTGTTATTCACGGCGCTCTGCCTCTGATCACGGTCGTCCTGTCCGGATTGATCCTTGCGGAACGGGTGGACCGCCGGACGATCAGCCTTTGCTTATTGGTAGCCTTCGGCGCGATCATCATCTTCGCGGGCTCGGCATCGTCGGGTATACGACTGGCCGGCGACGGACTGGCTTTGACGATGACGATCTTCATGGCCCTGATGACGATCGCCTTCAAGCGCTCACACGTCCTTTCGGTCCTTCCGATGGTGGGGCTTTCGAACGCAATTGTCATGCTTGCGGGCGCGGCTATGGCACCGAGCCTTGCTCTTGATGCCAAACAGGCATTTGTCATTGCGTGCTTTGCTCTCTTCCAAATCTCGTTCGGTCTGATCCTCTACGCCAAAGGTGCACGTCGGCTCCCGCCACCCGAGACGGCCTTGCTGTCGCTCTGCGAGGTCCCCTTGTCAGCGCTGTGGGTCTGGCTCGCCTTTGATCGACGACCTGCCCTCCAGACGATCGTCGGAGGGGGCATCATCCTCATGGCTGTGATTGTCCATCTGACGGTGCCAAAAGACCGAACGGTGCGAACGGAGGAATGAGATTGTGGCCGACCCCATACTGGAAATGACCCCACTAGCGGATCTTGTCGGAGCCTACAGAGGCGTAATCCTTGATGTTTTCGGGGTTATCCATGACGGGGTCTCTGCCTTTCCAGACGCATGCGCAACCCTTGGTCGAATCCGAAAGGAAGGCATCCGGATCTGCCTTCTGTCCAATTCGCCACGACGATCCGATGAGGTTGTTCAGCGCCTGGAGACGATGGGGATAGGGCGCGATCTGTATCACGGGCTGATCACATCAGGCGAGCTGGTTTATGAGGCGCTCACCGAATCTCCCGAACTTCCAGCAGGATCTACCTATTTTCACCTCGGACCGGTGGAGTTGGCCGAACTCTTGTCGGGGCTGCCAATGAATGCATCGATGAGTATAGAGGCGGCGGACTTCATACTCGCGACCGGATGGTCCGAAGAGGGCGCGATGACAGGCAAACTTCTTCATGCCGGTATTGCCCACAAGCTGCCGATGATCTGTGCCAATCCGGACTTCGAGATTCTCATCGGAGACAAGAAGGTGATCTGCGCGGGTGCGCTCGCGCGCGACTATGAAATGCTTGGAGGGCGCGTTATCTCCTATGGAAAGCCCTACCTGGCGGCTTATTCAAAGACGTTGGAGGTTCTTTGCCTATCTGAGGGGCAGGTTCTGGCGATTGGAGATAGCGTCGCGACCGATATTGTCGGAGGCAAGCGAGCTGGTCTCGACACTGCACTCGTGCTGACCGGCGTCCACAAGAACTGCCTGACCCGTGACGGTAAGATGGACCGCTTGATGCTCCGGGATCTTTTCCGGCAGTACGACGTCGAGCCCGATTTCATCCTTTCATCGCTTGGCTAGGTTTACGGTCGTGGCACTGACCTAGGAGAAGATATGGCGCTCAAACGCTGCTCTCAAGCGGATTGAGCTGAGCTTCGATGCCCTGAACCTCACGTGAGAGCAGGCTAACAAGCTCGGGAATACGCTCTCTTGTCAGCCGCGCGCTCGTCAGGTTGATAGCAATCGATGCGACGGCGTCTCGGCCGGGCGGCAGGATCGGCACGGCGATCGCGGAAATCCCGGCGACAAGCTCGCCGTCATCAAGGGCAAATCCGGTCTCACGGATTTTCTTGATGTCGTCCTTGACCTTCCGAACGGTCAAGCCGGCATATTTTTTGAAGAGCGGTTCGTTGGTCGCAAGGACAATATCGATCTCTGTCTCGGGCAGGAAGGAGAGGATTGCCTGGCTCGCGGGGCCGACGCCCATCGGGATCTGGCCACCGACATGGCCAGTCAGACTATCGATCATATAGGTGCCCTGCTGACGGTCGACACAGACTGCGTTGAAACCGGAACGGGCCATCAGGAAGATCGGATCGCCGGTTGCTGCGGCAAGGCGCATCAGAGCAGGCCGGGCGAGCTGGCGCAGGCCGGTTCCATCGGCGGCCGTCGCGCCCATCGCAAATAACGCAAGACCAAGCCGATAGCGTTTTGTTCGCCGTTCGCGGTCAACGAGCCCGTGGCGTTCGAGCGCTGTGACGATGCGATGGACGGTCGGCTGCTTTAGCCTCATCAGCTCTTCGATCGATGTCATGGTCAGTCCAGTCTGTCCACTCTCGCCCAGGAGCTTGAGGATCGCCACCGCCCTATCGAGCAGTTGCGTGCCGGTCGCCGTGACATCTTCCTTCGCCATGTCGGTCCTCATTTCACATTCCGTGAGATTCCTTATACGACACGGTGCTGTTGTAAACGCTTGTGAGGACATCGCCAGGCGCGGGCGTTGTCACGTTCTTGGTGGCTTAACGGCTGATGGCTAATTGAGCGCGATGAACACGCCGTCCATCAGCTACAAGAACCATCGCTTTCCGCCGCAGATCATCGCCCATGCGGTCTGGCTGTATTTCCGGTTTCCATTGAGCCTGCGGCTGGTGGAGGAAATGCTTCTGGAGCGTGGCATCGTCGTGTCTTATGAAACGATCCGGCGCTGGGGCTGCAAATTTGGCCCAGCATATGTGAAACGGTTGCGCAGAAAGAAGCCTTCCCGAAAGGATACCTGGCATCTGGACGAAGTGGTGATCTCCATCGGCGGTCGAAAGCACTGGCTTTGGCGCGCCGTCGACCAGGACGGCTACGTTCTCGACGAAATCGTACAGACCCGTCGCGACACCAAGGCTGCCAAGCGATTGCTGGTCAGGCTGTTGAAGAAGCAAGGCCTCACGCCGAAGCGGATCATCACCGACAAACTGCGTTCATATGGAGCGGCAAAGCGGGATGTAATGCCTATGGTCGAACACCGATCGCATAAGGGCCTGAACAACCGCGCGGAAAATTCACACCTGCCACTACGAAAACGAGAGCGGGTGATGCGATGCTTCCGATCCGCTGGCGGCTTGCAGCGATTTATCTCGGTGTTCTCAGCGGTCAGAAATCATTTCGTCCCGCCGAACCACAAGAATTCCGCCCTCACCACCCATATTCACCGGATGCGCAATGGCCCAGTGGAAGGCCGTAACCGGCACAGCTGCCTGACTTCAACGGCAAGCCCTTCGGCCGGCTTTAGCCGAACAAGGTGACATCACCCGTCCGTATTTCTTCATGGGACAGCTATTGCTGGCGCCCTGTCGCGCCAGTAATTCGTCTCAGACTGCCATGTTCGAAGCTGCCGACATCACCTCCCACGGGGCGGGACCGTCGACCACCGTCACCATTTCAGATTTCGCAATAAAATCGAAACTATTGGCGCAATTGTGAGCGCCCCACGCTTGCGGCACTATCAGCCCGTCAGACGAACTCAGTGTCGCCTGATGCCTCAACGAAGAAGCCGCAGGCAGCCGAAAATGACCCAGACCTTTTCTTCCATGACACGCAGGAGCGCACTTCTTTCCGCCGGTGCCGCCGTCGCAGCCATGGCGATTTCACCGCCTCTCAATCTAGCAGCCGAGGCTGCATCAGCATCAAGCTCAACCGAAGGAACCAAGACAATGGCATTCGTAACCACCAAGGACGGCGTCGACATCTTCTACAAGGACTGGGGTCCCAAGGACGCTCAGCCGATCGTCTTCCATCACGGCTGGCCGTTGTCCTCGGACGACTGGGACGCACAGATGCTGTTCTTCCTCTCCAAGGGCTATCGCGTCGTCGCCCATGACCGCCGTGGCCACGGCCGCTCCGCACAGATCTCGGAAGGTCACGACATGGATCACTATGCGGCGGACGCTTTCGCTGTTGTCGAAGCACTCGATCTTAAGAATGCCGTCCACATCGGTCACTCCACCGGCGGCGGTGAAGTCGCTCGCTACGTCGCCAAGCACGGCCAGCCAGCCGGCCGCGTGGCCAAGGCGGTTCTCGTTTCCGCCGTACCTCCACTGATGCTCAAGACTGAAGCGAATCCCGAAGGCCTGCCGATCGAAGTGTTCGACGGTTTCCGTTCGGCGCTTGCCGCCAATCGCGCGCAGTTCTTCCGCGACGTTCCGGCCGGCCCATTCTACGGCTTCAACCGTGATGGTGCCACGGTCCAGGAAGGCGTGATCCAGAATTGGTGGCGCCAGGGCATGATGGGCGGCGCGAAGGCCCATTACGACGGCATCAAGGCCTTCTCCGAAACCGACCAGACGGAAGACCTGAAGGCCATCACCGTGCCGACGCTGGTCCTGCACGGCGAGGACGACCAGATCGTGCCGATCGCAGCCTCCGCACTGAAGTCTTCCAAGCTCCTGAAGAATGGCATGCTCAAGACCTATCCCGGCTTCTCGCACGGCATGCTGACCGTCAACGCCGATGTCCTGAATGCCGATCTCCTGACCTTCGTGAAGGCCTGATCGGTCCGGCGGCGGGTGCGGCCTCCCACGCATCCGTCACCTCCATGAACCACGAGTGCCTACTCGGCGCGCCATCATTCAATGCAAGGAACCTATGATGACGAACAGCAACCCGTCCAAGAAAGTAGAGAACCATGGCGTCGCCTGGGAGCGCGCCTTCGGATACGTTCAGGCCGTGCAGGTTAAGGACACGATCTATGTCTCGGGCCAGTTGAGTCACGATGACAAAGGCAATCTTGTCGCTCCGGCGGAACTCGATGTGGATAAGCGGCCTGCGGACTTCTCGCAAATGGAGAGCCAGATCCGCCAAACCTACGTCAACGCAAAGACTCTGCTCGCCAGATATGGTGCGACCCTCGATGATGTCGTTGAAGAGACACTGTACGTGCTGGATGTTCCTAGCGCGTTTGCGGCCGCATCCAAGGTCCGCAAGGAAATGTACGGCACGGATGTGCCTCAGTGCGCCAGCAACCTGATTGGGGTTTCGGCGCTGGCTTTCCCCGAGCAGATCGTCGAAATCACGTTCCGAGCAATTATCAACCGACCCGCTGATTGATCGGGCGGCAGCTACTCCATGAACCGCCGGAGGCAATGGGCCTCCGGCGGCAAACTCGTTGAAACGGTTCACACGATGCCAAAGACACCGGCCGCCAGGGCGCGCGCACCTGCTACCATGGAACTTACCCCCGACCTCGTCGCCACGACCTTCAGAATTGTCGAAGACGAGGGACCGGAACCCAATTGGAATCCGATCTCGCCCGAGCAGCTCGACGACCTCGTCAGCAGGGTTGAGGAAGAGGCTGGTGACGAGGAGATATGGGTGTTCGCGTACGGATCCTTGATGTGGAACCCGGGTTTCGAGGTGGCCGCCAGCGAAGAGGCGGTCGCTTACGGCTGGCACCGTGCGTTCTCGTTGAGGATTGAGCGGCTCAGGGCCACCTCCGACGCGCCCGGTCTCATGCTCGCGCTTCGGCCAGGAGGAAGCTGTTCGGGTCTTGTCCTGAAGCTTCAGTGCACTACCAAGAGGGAGAATCTACGTACTCTTCTGGCGCGAGAGATTCGGTATGCCGAAGTGTGCGACATGGTGCGTTGGGTTGCGGTCAAGACGCCGACGGGTGTGCGGCGGTCGCTCACGTTCTGGGCGAGCGGCAGGCAATCTCCGCTCACGGAGAAGATCCCCCTCGAAGAGGCGGCAGGGTTGATCGCCCAGGCATGTGGACCTGCCGGATCTTGCGCGGAATACCTGCATCGGACGGTTTCAGATCTGGCGGATCGCAAAATCTATGATCGAAACCTGTGGCAGCTACAGCAAATAGTCGCAGCTAGGCTTCGAGCACTCCAACAGCATGATCGAATCTGAAACGGGTGTGCCAGATCATGGTGACGGGCATTTGCGTGCATCAGTCCAACATGACCATCTTTGCCGCGACCTGATCCTCGAAGAACTTGGAGAATGACGCAATCCTCGGCGGGAGGGCTTGGTAGGGCGGGTAGAACAGCGTCAGCCACAGGTCCGGCGGCGCCCATCCCTTGAAGACGTGGACAAGGCGACCGCTACTGATGTGATCGGCGATGTTGAATCCTGGAAGCAGCGCGACACCCGCGCCGTCGGCGGCCATGTCCGCCAGAACCTCTCCGCTGTTCGCGCTGAAGGCTCGACCTGCTGAAATCGTGATGCTTGACCCACCGTCCGACAGCACCCAGTTCTCACGCCGGCTTTCGCCGCTGTACGCGAGGCTGTCATCGGGCTTCAGTTCGTTCGGGTGCTGCATGTCCGCGAATCTGCTTCCGGGAGCGGCCACCAGGATGCGCGGCACCACCCGGATCTTCCTCCAGATCGTGAACTTGTCCGAAGGCTGCGACGAGATACGGATCGCCAGATCGTAGTCGTCGTCGACGATGTTCACCAATCCATCGGACAGCGAGATCTCGAAGCTCATCTTCGGATAGCGTTCCTTGAACCCAGACAGGATCGGCGGCAGCACCGTCTTGCCGAACCATGTCGGCGCACTGATACGCAGCCGACCCTCGTCCGCCTTGTGTGCGTTCATTACTTCGCGCCGCGCGTCCTCCAGAGTCTTGACCGCTGGCTGAATCTGCGCAGCAAAGATTGCTCCGTCGGTTGTCAGCGATACCTGTCTCGTCGTGCGAACGAAGAGCTGCACGCCAAGTTCCGCCTCGAGGGCGGCGATCGCCCGGGTGACGGCTGCTGGGGTCATGTCCAGTTCGCGGGCGACCTGGGCAAAGTTCCGCTTCTCAGCGGCGAGCAGAAAGGTTCGGAGAGCTTTGTAGTCGTTCATCTCATTGTTTCATAAATTGCAATTCAATCAAAAGGAATATTGCAATTCCGAGCGGCGATCAACGGGTCTATGTTCTTATCAACACCGGAACACAACCGAGAGGATTCAAGATGATCAAGGACATCAAGGGACTGCACCACGTGACTTCGATGGCATCGGACGCGCGGCAGAACAACCGCTTCTTCACCGACACGCTTGGTCTTCGTCGTGTCAAGCAGACTGTTAACTTCGACGACCCGACCGTCTATCACCTCTACTATGGTGACGAGACGGGCTCGGCCGGGACGGTGATGACCTACTTCCCGTTCCCGAACATGATGCTCGGCCGCCCCGGTGTCGGTGAAGTCGGCGAGACCCAGTTCTCCGTTCCCGAGGGATCGCTGAAGTTCTGGCAGGATCGCTTCACAACCCAAGGCGTGGACGGTCTGGAACGCGATACTGTCTTCGGCGTGGACCGACTCCGCTTCATGGGACCGGACGGCGACAGCTTTGCGCTTATCGAATCCGCTGACGACAAGCGTGCTCCATGGCTGTCAGATGGAATTCCAGATGATGCGGCCATCCGCGGTTTCGCTGGCGCACGCTTCAGCCTGCACGACACCGCTGCAACGGAGGAGCTGCTCGGCTTCATGGGCTACGAGCGCGCCGAGAAGGAGGGCAACGTTGTACGCTTCATCGTACCCAACGGCAACGGAGCGGACACGATCGATCTACTGGCATTGCCAAAGACTCCGTTCGCGCGACAGGGTGCAGGTTCGGTGCACCATATCGCATTCGCCGTCGACACCCGCGAGAAGCAGCTCGAGGTGCGCAAGGCGCTGATGGACACCGGCTACCAGGTCACCCCCGTCATCGATCGCGATTACTTCTGGGCCATCTACTTCCGCACGCCGGGCGGTATCCTCTTCGAGGTCGCCACAAACGAGCCCGGATTCAACCGCGACGAGGATACGGCCCATCTCGGGGAAGCCCTTAAGCTTCCGGTCAGATACGAGGAATACCGCGAACAGATCCAGGCTAGTCTCGTGCCGCTGGCGGCATAACCAGCAGTCACCGAAAGTTTGGAATGAACAGCGCCGTGATCCGAAAGGATCGCGGCGTTTTTCCGTTTCTAACGTGCTCTCCGATCAACGATTGTTTCAAATAACGCAATTCAATCGAAAGTCTTATTGCAATTCCTCGGATGATAACGGCGCGGTAAGTTTGTTTTCAGCAGCCAAGACGACGAGTGCAGGGGCCCGGAATGGGGCCAGCAACACTCAAAGAATTGCAGAACGAGCGCCGCTAGACGACGCCCGATCGACCGCTGCTGACCATTTTCTGGCACCGCACGCGGGCCGCAACCGTAGAGGAAAGAACCATGTCCAAGCTTGAAGTCCTGACCCCGGCGAACAGCCAGCTCATCTTCATCGACCAGCAGCCGCAGATGGCCTTTGGTGTCCAGTCGATCGACCGCCAGACGCTGAAGAACAACGTCATCGGCCTCGCCAAGGCCGCCAAGATCTTCAATATCCCAACCACGATCACCACGGTCGAGACGCAATCCTTCTCTGGCAACACCTTTCCCGAGCTGCTTGCCGTTTTCCCGGAGAACGACCTTCTCGAGCGCACCTCGATGAACTCATGGGATGATCAGAACGTCCGTGACGCTCTGGCGAAGAATGCCTCCAGCGGCCGGAAGAAGATCGTCGTCTCCGGTCTCTGGACCGAGGTCTGCAACACCACGTTTGCTCTTTCCGCTCTCCATGATGTTCCAGAATACGAGATCTACATGGTCGCCGATGCTTCCGGCGGCACTTCCGCCGACGCGCACAAGTACGCGATGGACCGCATGGTGCAGGCAGGCGTGATCCCGGTCACCTGGCAGCAAGTCCTGCTCGAGTGGCAGCGCGACTGGGCTCGCAGGGAGACCTACGATGCGGTTACCAAGCTGGTGAAGGAGCATTCCGGCGCGTACGGCATGGGCGTCGACTACGCCTACACGATGGTTCACGGCGCAGAGGAACGCGTCAAGCACGGCAAGCGCATCGGCCCGAACCCCGCAAAGTAAGGGTCCGATCAGGCCGCTCCGATAATCCCGTCGGTGCGGCTTTTTCCGCAACCGGAGAACATCCCATGAAAGTCTATCTCCTATCGCTTGGCGCAGGCCTGCTTGTCGGCATCGTCTACAGTCTGCTCAACGTCCGATCACCCGCGCCACCTGTCATTGCCTTGGTCGGCCTTCTCGGCATTCTGGTCGGCGAGCAGATCCTCCCGCTCGCAAAGTCGCTTTGGACAAAGGAGCCGGCGGCCATTTCCTGGATCCATCAGATCAAGCCGCACATGTTCGGCCACCTGCCGAAGGGCACCGATCGTATCGAGATTACCCGTCAGGCGAAGGCGAATGTCGAGGAGCGGAGCTGATGACGACGCGTCGGTCCTTTCTTGGAGGCGCATCGAGCCTGGCGTTCTCGAACCTCTTCTCCCCGGCAAAAGCCGCCAATCCCAACCCGACCGGAGTAGACACCATGCATCCCGACCTGATCCTCCACAATGGCCGCGTGACGACCCTTGACCGGACCAATCCGAAAGCGACGGCGATCGCCATCAAGGACGGGCTGTTTCTGGAAGTCGGATCCGACAGCGAGATCATGGCGCTGGCTGGTTCTGGCACTAAGATCGTCGACCTCAAGGGCAAGTGTGTTCTGCCCGGCCTGATCGACAACCATACACACGTCGTTCGCGGTGGCCTGAACTACAACATGGAGCTGCGCTGGGACGGCGTGCGCTCGCTCGCCGATGCGATGGACATGCTGAAGCGCCAGGTGGCGATTACACCCGCGCCGCAGTGGGTGCGCGTCGTCGGCGGCTTCACCGAACATCAGTTTGCGGAAAAGCGCCTCCCGACAATAGAGGAGATCAACGCTGTCGCGCCCGACACGCCCGTGTTCCTTCTGCACCTTTATGACCGTGCGCTGCTCAACGGCGCCGCTCTCCGCGCAGTCGGCTACACCCGTGACACACCGAACCCGCCCGGCGGCGAGATCACCCGGGATGCCAACGGCAACCCGACGGGCATGCTGCTGGCCAAGCCGAATGCGGGCATTCTCTACTCGACGCTGGCCAAGGGGCCAAAGCTTCCTTTGGAATACCAGGTCAACTCGACCCGCCACTTCATGCGCGAACTGAACCGCCTGGGCGTCACAGGCGTGATCGACGCAGGTGGCGGGTTCCAGAACTATCCTGATGACTACGAGGTCATACAGAAGCTGTCCGAAGAGAACCAGATGACGGTGCGGCTGGCCTATAACCTCTTCACCCAGAAGCCAAAGGAAGAGAAGCAGGACTTCCTGAACTGGACGCAGTCGGTCAAATACAAGCAGGGCAACGATTACTTCCGCCACAACGGCGCCGGCGAAATGCTTGTCTTCTCCGCAGCCGACTTTGAAGATTTCCGGCAGCCCCGTCCAGAGATGGCCCCGGAGATGGAAAGCGAGCTCGAAGAGGTCGTCCGCGTGCTCGCCGAAAACCGCTGGCCATGGCGTCTGCATGCCACTTATGACGAGACCATCTCCCGCGCCCTCGATGTGTTCGAGAAGGTCAACAGGGACATTCCGCTCGAAGGACTGAACTGGTTCTTCGACCATGCCGAAACCATCTCGGATCGCTCGATCGACCGCATCGCCGCACTCGGCGGTGGCATCGCCACTCAGCATCGCATGGCCTACCAAGGCGAATACTTCGCCGAGCGATACGGTCACGGCGTGGCCGAGGCTACGCCGCCGATCCGCCGCATGCTCGACAAGGGTGTGAATGTCTCCGCAGGCACCGATGCGACGCGCGTTGCTTCCTACAATCCGTGGGTTTCGCTGTCGTGGATGGTCACCGGCAAGACTGTCGGCGGAATGCAACTCTATCCGCGAGCCAACTGCCTCGACCGGGAGACCGCGCTGCGCATGTGGACCGAGAAGGTCACCTGGTTCTCCAACGAGGAAGGCAAGAAGGGCCGCATCGAGAAGGGTCAGTTCGCCGACCTCGTGGTGCCGGACAAGGACTTCTTCTCCTGCGCCGAGGACGAGATCTCCTTCCTCGTCTCGGAACTGACCATGGTCGGTGGCAAGATCGTCTATGGCGCAGGCGGCTTCAAGACGCTCGACGAGAACGACATCCCGCCTGCGATGCCCGACTGGTCTCCTGTCCGCAAGTTCGGCGGCTACGCGGCCTGGGGCGAACCGGAAGGCGCAGGTGCCCGCTCGCTCCGCCGAACCGCCATCTCCACATGCGGATGTGCCACCGATTGTGGCGTGCATGGCCACGACCACGCGGGAGCTTGGACCTCGAAGCTTCCGATCGCCGACCTCAAGGGTTTCTTCGGCGCCCTCGGCTGCTCCTGCTGGGCAGTCTGACCAGCCTTCAACTCGGGCGGCCACACCGCCGCCCGAGCGTAACTTCATCATTGCCAAATCTGCAATTAAATCGAAATTATTGCTGCAATTGTTGGCATGGCGGTTACCAGCCAATATCGCTCCATTAACGGCAGCCGCTCGACGGCGAACATGCAGGAGCTGAAATGACCTTCCAATCTCATATGTCCAACCCATTCCGGAGCAGTCTGGCACGCGCCGTCGGCTCTCCGGTCACCCGGGCGGTGTCACTGTTGGCTCTTTGCGCGGCCTACGTCCAAGGTCCGCTCACCAAAATCTTCGACTTCAATGGTGCCCTGGCCGAGATGGATCATTTCGGTCTCCATCCCGCCACCTTCTTCGCAGTCGCCGTAATCGTCTTCGAACTTGCCGCCTCGTCCATGGTGATCTCAGGCTTCCTGCGTTGGGCAGGTGCCCTGGCGCTAGCTGGCTTTACGCTTCTTGCAACCTTCATCGCCCTCCGCTTCTGGGAAATGGCCCCTGGCATGGACCGTATGATGGCGACCAACGCCTTCTTTGAACATCTCGGCCTTGCTGGCGCATTCGTCTTCGTCGCCGCATTCGACCTCGCGAAGGGGGCAGGCAGATGAGCGCCGCAAAAACATCGGGGGGAACCTTTGCGCCCCTTGCCCAGCCTGTCTTCGCGGTCCTCTGGATCGCCACCATCCTTGGCAATACCGGAAGCTTCATGCGCGATGTCGCAAGCTCCTGGTTGATGACGGATCTTTCGGCGTCGCCGGCCGCGGTCGCCATGGTCCAGGCGGCCGGAACTCTGCCGATTTTCCTGCTTGCCATCCCGGCAGGCGTTCTCACTGACATCCTCGATCGCCGCAAGTTCTTGATCGCCGTCCAGGTGCTCTTGGCCTCCGTCAGCATTTCGCTGATGCTTCTCTCGCAGACGGGCATGCTCTCGGTCAGCGCTCTGATCGGGTTGACGTTCCTCGGCGGGATTGGAGCCGCGCTGATGGGGCCGACCTGGCAGGCGATCGTTCCGGAATTGGTGAAGCGTGAGGACGTGAAGAGCGCGGTGGCGCTGAACTCGCTCGGCATCAACATCGCCCGCTCCATCGGGCCTGCCGCGGGCGGCCTGCTTCTGGCAGCATTCGGAGCCGGGATCACCTATGGCGCCGACGTTGCCAGCTACATCGTGGTGATCGCAGCTCTCGTCTGGTGGCCGCGGTCTAAGAATGGAAACGACACGCTCCAGGAGAACTTCTTTGGCGCGTTTCGAGCCGGACTTCGCTACACTCGCTCGAGCACGCCACTGCACGTCGTCCTCCTGCGCGCCGCGATCTTCTTCGCCTTCGCCAGCGCCGTCTGGGCTCTTCTCCCGCTCGTTGCCCGCCAACTGCTCGGTGGTGATGCCAGTTTCTACGGTATCCTGCTCGGTGCCGTCGGTGCAGGCGCGATCGGTGGAGCTCTGGTGATGCCTAAGCTGCGCCAACGCCTGAGTTCCGACGGCCTGCTTCTCGTCGCGGCGGTTATCACCGCCGCCGTCATGGGAGTCCTTGCTCTCGCTCCACCGAAGTGGGTCGCCATCATCATCCTTCTCTTCCTCGGTGGTGCATGGATCACCGCCCTGACAACGCTCAACGGCACTGCGCAGTCCGTCCTTCCCAACTGGGTGCGCGGTCGTGGTCTTGCCGTCTACCTGACCGTCTTCAACGGTGCGATGACTGCCGGAAGTCTTGGTTGGGGTGCGGTCGGCGAGGCCGTCGGCATCCGGTCCACCTTGATCATCGGGGCTATCGGACTGTTTATCGCCGGATTCATCATGCACCGCGTGAAGCTTCCGGCCGGCGATGCCGACCTGGTGCCGTCGAACCACTGGCCCGAGCCTCTTGTCGCCGAACCCGTTGCCCATGACCGTGGCCCGGTTCTGATCCTGATCGAGTACAAGACCGAGAAGCAGAACCAGAGCGCATTCCTGCATGCCCTCGACGATCTTTCCAAGGAGCGCCGCCGGGACGGTGCCTACGGATGGGGCGTCACCGAGGACTCGGCCGACCCGGAGAAGATCGTGGAGTGGTTCATGGTTGAATCCTGGGCTGAACATCTTCGCCAGCACAAGCGGGTTTCCAACGCCGACGCCGACCTGCAGGGCAAGGTGCTGGCCTACCATGTCGGTCCCGATAAGCCCGTTGTCCGTCACTTCCTGACGATCAACCGACCGCGGGCGTGACCGGTAAGTTAAGGGTGGCGGCTACGGCAGTCACCCAACCATGTGATCTTGAAAACTAGGCTGATGATCCGCATCTGAGTGTCACCACCCAAATTGACGATGCATGCAGCGACGATGATCGTCGCGCGTTCACTGTCGTGGGTGAACGAGGGCGTGCCCCATGATGGGTTGAGCGCCCTCGGCATGTCAGGAGGAGTCCCGCTCCTCAAGAAGGTGCAGGGCGGTGACGAGTACGAAGTAGCTTTGCAATGAGGTTTCGGCGCAGGCGGAAACAGCGTTGCTTTCGCTTTTGAAGTAACTCCGCGGAGGCCATGCGTAAAACAGTGCGATTGGCCTGGGCGAGTACCTGTGGCTTCGGGTCTCGCTTGGGGTTAAATTTGCGGCGACGTTTCAGTGGTGCTATCGCGTGAGATGATTTGTTTCCCGCTGCCATGGCTGTTTCGCTCGACGTGGCGGAGTTCTGCAAGGCTAATTTAGCATGAAAGCTATGGCGCGATGGTGTTTTCGATTATCAGCACTATCACGCGGGCGCTCACGAAATGCTTGGTGTGGGAAAAGGAACGGCGAAGCTGCTGATCGGCGGCCGCGCCGGTAAAGTGTTCGAGCTGCACCCGGGAGATTGTCTCGTCCTTCCAGCGGGGACGGGACATCAAAACCTGGGCGCGAGCAGCGACTTTCGGGTGGTCGGTACCTACCCGCCAGGCCAATACGCTGATGTTCAGACAAGCGCTGCGACCGCGGAATTGCTCAAAACGATCGCCGAGGTCGCATTGCCCGAAACCGATCCGGTACAAGGCGCCTCTGGCCCGTTGTTCGAGGCTTGGCATCTCGGCGATAGGCTCCGGCTATCGTGAAGCATGGCGCCGCAAATCCGCTGTCGTGCTCACTGATCATCAGGTTGCGTCCTTGCCTGCCTCTGCCAATAACCATGTGCTGAAGGCATTGATCTTGCGGAATCGATGGCTACGCTCTGGATAAGCAAGCCAGTATCCCCAAGCGGCTTTTCCGAAGGCTAAAGCGCTCTTTTTGTGCCACGTTGAATACGCGGATGCGCGAAGGATTACGCGCACTCGTCGCGGCGCGCCGTCGCAGGCTTCTGGCGTTCGCCGTGCTGGATCAGAAAGGCAGAATAAGGCATAGGATTGTAATCTTCCCGCGATAGTCCAGCCGCCTGACGGCGCGATGGCATCCGTGTGGGGTTGGGGGTCGCCAGGCAGGACTTGGCTCGGGCGGCGGCTGAGATATTCCGATTCGAACAGGAGGATGCCCAGGTCCTCCTCAAGCGCCTTGATACGTGCTGACGCTCGATTGGGATATCGCCTTCGGGACTGTTGTGACCTTACCATCCATAGCTGAAGGTTGCACCACTGCCGTTATCTCCATCCTGCACCACGTCGGTTTCAGTATTTCGCCCATACTGGAAAATGCCATAAGCATTGTTGTTGCCGTTCTGCCGCAAGGTCGCGGAATGACCATTGCCCCGTTGCTGGATGAAGCCGAGGTTGGCACGGCCGGCCTGGGCGATGCCAGCCGCGTTACCCCGGCCCAGCTGCCGGATGTCGGCGTCTTTCAGACCGCGGTAAAGCGAATAGACGCGCAGTCCGGTTGAGAAAAGACCCGCATCCTCGGCGTTGTCCGGCGCGAGGTTGAATGAGATTCGGCCGCCGGCATAGGCTGGCACAGACAAGGTTACTTGCCCCAGGCTCCCGGCAAGAAGAGTGACGGTGAGGATCTTAAACACGTTGCGGGTCATCCTGATCTCCATTTGCCGGCTGCCTTGGCCGATGATCAACTTTCGCATATTGCGGCTGAACCTAGTCGGAATTGCTCGTTCAGTTGTCGTTCAGTCGTTTCGGCCTGATCGAAAGCAAGAGGGCGCCGGAAGCCGGCGCCCTCTTGCGGATTTTCAGGGTGTGGAGGCCGATTAGTTGCCGCCGATCTGTTTCGCGCAGCTGAAACTCTTGTCCCCGATCACAACATCCAGTGTGGCTTTGTATTCGGTTCCTTTGGAGTCGAGCGAGATGGAGCTGAGGATTGCCACATGTCCCGCTATGGCATCAAAATCGCCACTCTGGTTGATCGTGGAGCTTCCACCGGCTCCTGATCTTTCGACATGGAAGGTGTAGGTCCCGCCGACATGCTTGTCGGCGAGGACGAGCGCATCCAGTCTCACCATACCTGCTCCAGGCGTTGCTTTGATTTCGCAAAGCTGTGCCTTGTCAGATTGGTTGGCAGTCGTCATGGCCGCAACGGCGCCGACAGGAAGCAGGACCAGCGCAAGAATTGCCATCAGGCGGCGTTGATGTTTGATGCTATTCGGCATGGGTCGTCTCCCCTAGTGGTCTGTTGTTGCGATTCTGACCTCTTTCACGTCATCCCGCAGCTACTTACGGACAAGCCTGGACGAAGGCCGCGACATTGCCGTTGCCGCCCTGGCTGACATTGGCGTTGCAGCCATGGCCGACCTGGACGCCTGCCGCGATGTTGCCATTGCCGTCCTGGGTAAGGATTGTCGTGTGGTTGGAGCCAAACTGGCCGATGCCGGCTACGTTGCGGTCGCCGTTCTGATAGGTGGCGCCATAATTGTCATTGCCTTCCTGACCGACAGCCGAAAGGTTATGACGACCATATTGACGGCTGACAATCCGGTTGTAGCCACCGTTCTGGTAAGTTCTGATGCGGTTCCCGTACCCTTCCTGCGCACCACCGGCAGAGTTCAACCAGCCATATTGTTCAATACGCACGTCGTTGGCCATGGCTGGGCCTGCGGCGGTGAGGCCAACGAGAGCGATGAATGCGGTTGCAATGAAAGAGGTGCGGATCATGTGTGTCTCCTCAGGCGGATAAGACCGCGGTTGAACGTCTTTCTTTTAGACGCGCCCTTCGGAACGGAAGCTGAAGGCACCATTCAGTCCGGGTTCATTCGCACAGATCGGCGCCGTCGGCTTCGTGCCCGAGTGGACGCAGGATCTGCCGAACCGCGGCTTCGAGCTGAGGAAATTCTGCTGACGCTTCCTGCACCTGTGCCGACCTGGTTGTAGCCACGACCCCGATGCCACCATGCGAAAGCATAAGGTCACTGCCACGATCCGAAATGGTACAATGCGAATAGGCTTCCATTCGCATGGAGATGGCATGCCGGAACGATTGGAGCGCGTTCTTCAACAGTTGATAGACGAGGCAATTCTCGAGGCCGAGAGCAAATTGAAGGCAACGCGCAGTAACGACCGGGGAAAACAGTAGCGTTGCAGTTCGCATGCTCGGGCAACTGTTGACGTGAGACGCGGGCCAACGATCCTAGCGATTGCGAGGGGAGGCGGACCGGCCCCGAAAGCGGAACGTGAGGTCGTGGGGCAGTCGGTCCCGCTTCTCCTCCGGACCGCTCACGCTGAAGCTCCTGCGGCTGCCCTTCCTCAAGCCCTCGCGTGGCGCGAATTCCCGCTTTCGCGCGCTGTCTGCGCGCCGCTGTGCAGAAAGCTCCGATATGCTTCATTGTCTTTTGACCGATCCTGTCGGATCGGAACGGGGGTGATACGCGTACCCACGGGGCGATGCCTGCGATCCGCTTTCACAAGCGTGTGCATCGGACGGTCGAGCGCGACCTGCACTCAGGACACCTGACCTGCGGTGCGACCGCCATTCTCGTGCAAAGCCCTCTCGATCCTCTGACCGTTCACAAAAAAATGCCGATTGTGGCACAACCTCGCAGGCACGAAGGATGCCGGTTATTCCTACTTCCACTCCCAGAGCCTCTTGGAACGGTGCGGTCGCGTAGTGACGATGGCAGCCGGTTCTCCCGTCATTTCAAAGTAGCGGCCGGCATCTTCGGCATCATTCACGCCAACGAAGATCATCTTCATCGAACTCTTGAGTGGTGCGCCCCTTGCGCGATGTTCGAAGCTGATCACAGCATGCGGATACTCCTCATTGAGGCTGATCATGGGCTCGCCGGTCAAAGCAATGTGGCCTTGCATCGTTAGGAACGACGAGATCCGCTGCTGGGCGAGCTCTGGCGATACCTGAACATTTCCCTTCGCCGTCCGGGCGTAGGCAATCGTATCCGTTTGCCCTTTCTGCCTTTTTGTTTCGTAGGCGAGGAGGGCCGCACCCATCGCAAGCTCAACGTGCAGGTCGAAGGTTTGATAGCGATCAGGCCGTTCGAACAGATCGTTCAGCCTTGCCTTCAAATCTTGAACATAGTCGGCATAAAGCGAAGCAATCATAATCTGTCCATAACAAGGGCACGAGCCCACGAAATTTCGTCGCTGCAACGACAGTATCTCAGCTTGGGCCTGAGAAGACCGCCTTCCAGCCATTGATATGTGCTGGTACTGCCATAACGGGGCAGGGCAATGCAATCTGAGAGAATGCAGCAACCACAGCCTAGATCGGCTCCGGACGCGATATCACGGCTGAGCTCTTTTAAGGCCAGCTCAGCACAAGTCCGGTCGGCTAACAGGGTGTATACTGCCTCCCGAGATTTCGATCACGCATGCCCCGCCCATCGGGCGGGGCTTTTCACAACGCAGCCCGATTGCTTTCGCCTTAAACAGCCTCGGGGCGCAGATGGAAGGACTAGCATTGTCTTGCTGATTTGATCGGGCAGGGGTTTATAAGGATGTCATCGTAAGCGTATCCGAGAGGCAGCATGGTGCAGTAGTTCGACTTTTTTCGTCGGATGAGAACAAGTCGAACACGGCGTCCGCGTCGGCCAAAGCCAAGGCAGGCCGGCCGAATGCTGCAAGTGAGGTGATGTCACGTTGTTCGGCCGGCTTTAGCCGAACAACGTGATACTATGGCTCCCCCGCTCTCAGGGCGGCATAGAGGTCGGAGGGCTCACGATCAATGCCCAGCCGGCCTGCTGCCTCAAGCAATGCCATGGCCTGCTTTTTGTCAAAAGGCGATTTCTCCATGAGAGCCAGGAATTTAGTCTCAAGCGCTTCAGGGGTGAGTGGGTT
Source organism: Rhizobium sp. CF142 (assembly GCF_000281145.1). NCBI lineage: Bacteria > Pseudomonadati > Pseudomonadota > Alphaproteobacteria > Hyphomicrobiales > Rhizobiaceae > Rhizobium > Rhizobium sp. CF142. Next base: position 28,103 of record NZ_AJWE01000110.1, read on the forward strand.
CAGCGGCTCCCCTCGTGGTGACAGCACTTCTTGCTGGTCGAGCTGGCCCTTCCCCACGATTGTCACGCGCGCTGGGGTCGATGCCGGAAAAGCGTGCTCATAATTCTTGGAGCTCACAAGCTTGATACGCCGGGCGAGCGCGACGACTGCGGCATCACCGAGATGTTCCTCCTTCAGTGGCAGCAGCGCCTGTTCGCCATGCACGAGCGCCAGCGCCATACAGAAGGGGATACTGTATTGTGCGGCCTCGCTCGTGGAGGGGTCCGGCAGGTTGGGCAAGGACAGCGCCCGTTCGAAGGTTTCCACGAGGATCGTGTCGATGTCGCAGCTGCTTAGCGACATGCGAACCTGAAGGGTTAGCGCCGCGTCGATCGCAGCATGCGCCCAGCGGCAACAACTATAGAGCTTGAAATAGGCACTCTCGATTGCCCATGCGTCTCCCGGTACGCCGACAAGGCCCATCCTGACGTAAGCATCGGCGTCATCCAGCATGTCGATCGGTCCTCGATGACCCGCATTAGCCAGTATCACGGCCTGGATGCCGTTCGCCGTCGCCCAGGGTATGCCTTCCTTCACCGTATGGCCGATGCGGGTGAACCCGGTAGCGGCCTGAGATGTCGATGTCTGGCCAGAGATCGCGAGCGCGTGACTCATGGCGTCTGCGGAAACCCCATAGAGCCACGCGGTTGCCGCCGCGACGCCGTATCCGCACCACAGACCGCTGTCGGTGGTTCGAAGCATACCGATCTCGCGGGAACTCGATACACGGACCGCCACCTCGTAGCCAAGCGCGATGGCGGTGAGGATTGCGTCCGCGCCTGCTCCCTTGTGCTCTGCGCAGGCCAGTACCGCAGGAATGATGGCAGCGGCCGGATGGCCGGAGGCCTTCCTGTGGCCGTCGTCAAGATCGAGTGCGGCCGCGTAAGTTGCGTTGACAAAGGCGGCTCCGACAGCGGTTGAGCGCCGCCTGGAAAACCAGATGCCGCAGTCTCCGGATCCCCAAATGAGTGGGGCGCTTTTCAGGGAAGCCTGTCCAGCTCTGGTTGCTGCTCCAGCCGCCGCTGCTCCGATCGTGTCCGCAAGCGTTCGCCGGGCGGCGTCCAGCACGCGGGCCGGCGCGGCCGAAACGGACGTGCACATCGTTGCAAGACGATCGATCACGAAGGCCGTCTCGTCGCGCTGATTACTCTCACAGGTAGTAGTCAAGTTTCGAACATCCTCAGTTAGAGCCCAATTGCCTGAATAATTGTGAATGTATAAATTCATATTGTGGATAAAAAGCTTGTCAATATGAAATCGGGAATGAGGAATTTCAGCCATGGATTTGGTGGGAAGCGGCCGGGTAGGGCCGGATCTGCGCGTAGGAACTGCAATCAGCATCTTCATCGATGGCCTACGGGTACGCGCGCGCCTGGGTGAAAGCGTGCTGACGGCAATGCGATCCGATCCAGGTCATGTCCGCAACTTTGAATTTATGGACGAAGCTCGCGCCGGCTTTTGCCTGATGGGTGCCTGCCAAGACTGCTGGCTTTGGCGCGAGGACGGTGAACGTCTTCGCGCGTGCACCAGCCTGGTCGATGCCGGCATGCGGCTCCTGACCCGATCGCCGGAGGCGCCTCGATGAAACCGTTTCAGCCAATCGTGATTATCGGTGCCGGTCCGGCCGGCATCGCCGCGGCCAGGACGCTTGTGGATGCCGGCCTCCGTCCGGTCGTGATCGATGAAGCCCGGTCAGCGGGCGGCCAGATATTCCGCAAGCCCGAGCCGGAGTTCTCGCGATCGCTGAGCGATCTCTACGGCTTCGATGCGAAGCGTGCTCAGGCGTTCCGCGCTGATGTGGCCGATCTCAAGGCTGCCGTCGAATACCATGCCGAAACAACAGTCTGGAGCGCCGAACCCGGCGCACTCCATCTGGTAAACTGCGGGCGCGCCTTCGTGCATCACTGGTCGCGCCTAATCATCGCAAGTGGCGCTATGGATCGTGTCGTGCCGATGAAGGGGTGGACGGCTCCCGGTGTCTACAGTCTGGGCGGCGCGCAGATCGCCCTCAAGGCGGAGGCATCGTTGATCGGCCGGACTGTCGTGCTTGCAGGCACTGGGCCGCTTCTCTACCTCGTCGCCTATCAGTATGCCCGGGCCGGAGCGACTGTGCCGGCCGTCCTGGAGACCGCGAAACCCTTCAACGATCTGTCAGCCCTGCCGGCCCTGGCCTCCGGCGGTGCCACATTCGCCCGCGGGCTCTATTTTATTGCCTGGCTTCGTGCACACGGTATTCCGGTGCTGACAGGTGTTGTTCCCGTGGAGGCGACGCGCGGGGGTGATGGCCGCGTGAATGGACTAGAGTTCTACTGTGACGGCCGGGATATGTTCCTTGCTTGTGATGCGCTTGCCGTGGGGCATGGTCTGAAAGCGGAGACACAGATCGCCGACCTCCTCGGCGTCGATTTCCAATTCAACGCACAGCAGAGACAGTGGCTGCCGAAGGTCGACATTGACGGACGCTCGTCACTCCCGAATGTCTATCTGGCAGGCGACGGTTCCTCTGTTCGTGGCAGCGTCATCGCCGCCGCAAGCGGTAGGCTCGCGGCCGCGGCACTGCTTCGGGATGTTTCACATGAGGAAAAAGGGCCTTCAGGGCGCGACCGGGGCCTGATCGGACGAGCGGCACGCTTTCGCAACGTTCTCGATCGCGTCTTCCCCTTTCCGTCACACATCGCCGAAACATTGCCTGATGAGACCATGGTCTGTCGCTGTGAAGGCCTCACGGCAGGTGACATCCGCCGGACTGTGATCGAATCCGGCGAGTCGGACATCAATCGTATCAAGGCATTCTGCCGGCTCGGCATGGGGCGATGCCAGGGACGCATCTGCGCACCGGCCGCCGCCGAGCTCATCGCGGCGACTGCCCGGGTCGATATCAGCGCGGTCGGCCGCTTGCGCGGCCAGGCTCCGATCAAGCCGATGGCGCTCAAGCATCTCGCGGAGATCGGCGGATGACTGCGTCCTTCGACATTGCGATCGTCGGCGGCGGTCTGGCCGGCTGCGCAGCGGCCCTGCATGCGCGTCGTATGGGTGCCTCCGTTATCCTGCTCGAACGCGGCCGCTGCGGAGCCCAGGCGAGCGGCGTTAACTATGGCGGTGTCCGCCAGCAGGGGCGCCACCCGGCGGAACTGCCCTTGGCCCGCCGTAGCCGCGCGATCTGGAGCAATCTGCAGAGCCTGGTCGGCAGCGACTGCGAATTTAGGGCGACGGGTCATCTGAAGCTTGCGCGAAACGATGCGGATATGCATGACCTCGCAGCGCACCGGGAGCTGCTTGGATGCCATGAGATTCATTCCGAAATTCTCGAACCAGCCGAGCTGCGCCTACGCTTTCCGTATGTTGCGCCAATCTATGCCGGAGGCTCTTTCTGCGCGGAAGACGGCCAGGCCAATCCCCGTCTGGTCGCGCCAGCCTTCGCTCGCGCCGCCCGCGCGCTCGGCGCCGACATCCGTGAATGCTGCCCCGTCGAAGAGATCCGGGTGTCGGAGCGGGGGTTTCTGCTTTGGCTGCCCGGGGATCTGTCACCCGTCAGCGCACAGCGGCTCATTAACACCGCCGGCGCCTGGGGCGCTGCGATCGCGGCATCGCTCGGCGACCAGGTCGAAGAAGCGGTGATGGCGCCGAACATGTGTGTGACGGAGCCCATCGCACCCCTGATCGGCCCCAATCTCGGGATCTGCGGCGGCGGCATCTATATCCGCCAGACAGGGCAGGGAAGCGTCGTCTTCGGAAGCGGTCTCGGCACTGCCGACCGGCACCAGTTGAAGGCACGCCCCCTTGCGGAGGTTACATGCGAGGCGGCCAGGCTCGCAATCGCGATGGTCCCCGCGCTTGCCAATGTCCTGCTCGTCAGGACCTGGACAGGCATCGAGGGCCGCATGCCGGACGGTCTGCCCGTCGTCGGCCCGAGCCCCAGACTCGATGGGCTCTTTCACGCTTTTGGCTTTTCGGGTCACGGTTTCCAGCTCGGACCGGCAGTTGGTGCCGTGCTGGCCGAGCTTTGCCTTGAGGGTCACTCACCAACAGAGATCGATGGGCTTTCGATGAGCCGTTTCGAGAAGTGGCCCGCCGCCTCGGACGCGGCGGGTCTTCATTCAGCCTGACAACCATCCACAAAAGAGGGAACAGACATGCAGCATTTCATTTTCGGATTGCTTGGTGGTGCCATCGGGATCGCCGTCGCGCTCCAACCGGATCCATCGGCGGCAACCGACCCGGCCTATCATCTTGCCGAAGCCGGGGTCCTATCGGTCGCCATTACCGGCGACATGCCAGGCCTGGTGGCACGCGACGGCAAGCTTGCCGGTTATGACGGAGATATCCTGCAGATCGCCGCCGAACGGCTCGATCTTAAGATCAAGCCGGTGCCGATGGAATGGTCCGGCGCGATCGCCGCCGTGCAAACCGGCCGCGTCGACATAATCGGCGGCAATGTCGCTTGGACGAAGCAGCGTGCCGAAACGCTGTCTCTGACCGACCCGACCGGTTATTTCCAGAACGGCATCACCTCGCCCAAGGCGGCGGCTTGGCACGCGTTGAAGGATCTGGAAGACCGCAAGGTTGGATCGATGACCGGCTTCTCCTTCCTGCCGGAACTCCGGAAGATCAAGGGTCTCGAATTGTCTCTCTACGACAGCTCGGACGCTGCGCTGCGCGATCTTCTCGCCGGCCGCATCGAAGCGCTCGTCGGCGACCCTCCGGTCATCGACTACGCGCTTGCCAAGAATCCGGACTGGGGGCTCGTCAACCTGCCTTTCACCGACAACAATCCGGATTATCCACTGCTGACCGGCCTCGGGCGGCAATATGTCTTCGGCCTGTCGAAAGACAACGCGGCGCTCGCGGCAGCGCTGAATGCGGAGATCCGCGACCTCTGGACCTCCTGCACGGTCAACGCGATCGGCCAACGCTACGGCAACGTCAGTCGAGCGAACTATACCCCATCGGTCGAGAACTTCCGGATTGGCGTTGATCGGCCGACCGACTGGTCGCCGCCTGTCTGCGGGAATTAGCCGCGTCGCGGCCCGGCAGCCGGCCGCGCAAGTTCCTCTCATTGTTCAAGGAGGCGGACATGACCGCCGAATATCTTCTCGAGGTCACCGATCTCGGTAAGTCCTATGGCCATCACACGGTCCTGAAGGACGTCTCCTTCGCCCTGCGGCGTGGCGAACGTATCGCGCTGATCGGGCCAAGTGGATCGGGCAAATCGACGTGCCTGAGAGCCATCAACTATCTCGACCCGCCGACGGCAGGCGACATCCGGCTGGAAGGACGCACGATCGGCCGCCGGAAAAACGGCGGGCGCATGAGTGACCTGGAGCTTGCGCCGCTGCGGGCCGAAATCGGCATGGTGTTTCAGCACTTCCACCTGTGGCCGCATCTGAGCGTGCGCGCCAATGTCGCACTTCAGCCGCAGAAGGTCCGGGGCGTTTCCAGGATTGAAGCCTCGCGCATGGCCGAAGAGATGCTCGCCAAGGTGCATCTCTCCCACAAGGTCGACGAGGTCCCCCAGCGGCTGTCCGGAGGCCAGCAGCAGCGCGTCGCAATCGCCCGTGCGCTCGCCCAGCAGCCTAAGCTGCTGCTGTTCGACGAGCCGACGTCTGCACTCGATCCTGAACTCGTCGGCGAGGTCTTGACGGTCATCAAGGAGCTCGCCGGCGAGGGCAGGGCGATGGTGCTCGTCACTCATGAAATCGCCTTCGCGCGCGAGGTCGCCGATCGCATCCTCTTTCTGGACTTAGGGCGCATCGTCGAGGAGGGGCCGGCCCGGCGCCTGCTCGATCATCCGCAGTCGCCGCGCCTCAAGCAGTTCCTGGCAAGCCTCTCGCAAAGGGGGCAATGCGATGGATAGCGCACTTCTTGAAAGGATCGTCGACGCGTTGCTGGCGGGATTGGGCGTAACGGTCGAGGTGACGGCCGGAGCGCTGATCGTGGCGCTTGTGATCGGCCTCGGCCTCGCAACGGTCGACTTCCTGGCGAAAGCCCGCATCGTACATGCGCTGATCCGGATCTATATCGAGGCTCTTCGCAACATCCCGAGCCTGACGTTCCTGTTTCTCCTGTATTTTGGGCTCGCGGCTGTCGGGATCCGGCTGTCCTCCATGGTCGCCGCGGTTCTTGGCCTCGGACTGATCGGCGGAGCGATTTCCGTCGATATCTTCCGTTCGGGCTTTCAGTCGGTTCCCGTCGGCCAAAAGGAGGCTGCTGCTTCAATCGGTCTGACGCCGCTTTTCTCCTTCTGGCTCATCGTCCTGCCGCAAGGCCTGCGTCTGTCGCTGCCGTCTGTCGGCAACTATGCCGTCGGTCTCGTCAAAGATACTTCACTCGTTGCCGCCATCGCCGCGCCGGAGGTGATGTTCAACGCCCGGCAACTGGTGAACGAGACCTTCGAAACGGGCCTGATCTACGGGTGTACCGCGCTTGTCTATCTCGCCCTGACGATGGCAGTCGCCAGATCCCTATCCTTCGTCGAGCGCAAGCTGGAGACGCCATGATGTTCTTCGATACAATCCTTGCCAATGTTAGCGACTGGGGGCCGCGCATGCTCACCGGCCTGCGCACGACGCTAGTCCTGACCGCTGGCGCCTTCTGCTTGGCGTTCATGCTGGCGCTGCTGCTTGAATATCTCCGCTCCCGGCGGCTGGCGGCGGCCCGGTTGGCGGCGCGTCTTTACATTGCCTTAGCGCGTGGAGTGCCGATCCTCGTCATTCTCTATCTTATCTACTTCGCGTTGCCCGGCGGGGGTGTTACCTTGCCGGCGCAGCTCTCGGCAGTGATCGGCCTCGCTCTCGTCTATGCGGCTTATCTTGCGGAAGTATTCCGCGCCGGGCTCGATGCCGTACCGGCGGGGCAGCGCGAAGCCGCATTTGCGACCGGATTGACACCCATTCAGACATTCCGTCTGATCCTGCTGCCGCAGGCGGTCCGCCACACAATCGCGCCGCTGGTGATCAACCTGGTATCGATGTTGAAGGACAGTTCGATCGCCGCATTGATCGCCGTTCCCGAACTGACGTTGGTGTCGAGGGAGATCATGTCGGAGAGCTTCCTGCCTTTGCATGTCTTCGCCTTGACTGCTCTGTTCTACTTCCTGCTCGCCTGGCCTGCCTCGCTTGTCGCCCGCGCCATCGAGCAGCGCCTTCAATACCCGTCGGCAAGGGCCTCGCCACCAAAGTCCCTCAATCGGCTGAAAACAGCACAGGTGTCGTCCTGATGGACGGCGTTTTGCGGCACGATCGATGCCGGCAACGGTACCGACCGAGCGCGGGCGCGGCATTGCGGGCACGCTGCTCGTTCATAAGCTTGCTGGCGCGGCGGCGGCAGAGGGCATGTCACTTGAGCAGGGCCGGAGGCACTTCGTTTCGTCATGTTCTCTACACGACCTTCCCTTCGGCGAGGCGCTCGCCCGCTTGTAGCCGTGAATTGAGCCGCGCAGACCTCTCTCGAGACACGCCTTTAGGTCCTCGTAAACAGAAAAATAGGGCCGCCGGAAGACCGGGGCCCTTTCAGGTGCGAAGGTCAAAACCTCCAGAGGGGAACAGCCAACGCGATGGCATTGGGAGGAGGCTATCAAATGCGTCAGCCGACACCCTGTATGCCTGTGTTTTACGAAGTGCGCAACTATTTATTGTGCATTGCGCATTGCGGCTGTGTGGCCGGCGGAACCTCCCTATGCGGCCCAACCGAAATCACTGCCGTGGACTGTTCCTCAATACCGGAGTTGTCACCCGAGATTATTCGCCCTCATCGACGTTAACTGTCGAGAAAGCGTCACAATAAGTGCGGATTCTACGTGCTTGTGAAAGCGCTCAACTTCTGCCGAATTTCCTCGGAAATCTCGAATTGACGGGCAGTTCCCCGGCCCATGGAATTCGTCACCATGGTTTCTTTGAGCATTCCCCGCCTTACGAGGAGATCGACCGTCTCCTTTGCCCCACTCCGTGTCAACTCCGTAACTTCTACGATATTTGAAAGAGTTAGCTTCTGGTGGGCCTGGGTCATTGTGTAGAGGATCGTCATCATGCCGATCTGTTTCAACCGCGCCTGCGGGGTCTCGTCCTCAAGCGGATGGTCAAGGATCTCATGGAGGATGAGTCCGGAGAAGGCAAGATTGTGCCACTGTCTCTTGAGCGCTCTTGTCATGTTATTTAACTGTGTTATATACGTCAGTTAAAAGGCGCTTTCCTGGAGCACGACACTGCTTCCGCAGTGCGCCGCCATCGTCTCGGAGGGTCAAGTCCATGAAAAGCCTTCTGCTGAATATCCTGCTTTCGATCTCGTACATGTTACCACCCTACCTGATTTCCACCAGCAATGCGCGGGCTGATGATTGGGGATGCCAGGTTATCCTGTGCCTTTCCAATCCAGGGGGGCCAATCCAATATGCGGAATGCCGGCCGCCGATCCAGAAGCTTTGGAGTGAGCTTGCAAAGGGCAACTCGTTTCCAACGTGCAGCGGCGTCGGGTTTCATAGCTCGGGCCCCGGTTACGAGCCCTATTTTTGCGATGCAGGCTATCGGTTGTCGGGCAGCTACGGACCGCGGGGTCAGGAGGCAACCTGTGTCTCGACCTCGCTCCAGCGTGTGAGCAATTCGCTTTGCACCTATGATCGCGACAACTACGATAGCGAGACCAACTCGGTGCTGTCACCACGCTGGCAGCGCGAAGGCGGTCGACTTCAGTGCATGGGTTATCCAATCGCGCGCCCGAACGTGCGGCCGCAGCCGCATTACGTCGACGTGACGATAGACGGCGTCGGCCAGCAGCGCGTCTGGTACTGAGCGATGAGTGCCGTGTTCGTCGATATCGCACAAAGCTGCGCTCCGATGGTTCAGGTGGAGATGCTGGCCGGGGTCGTGAGCCTGGAAAGCAAGTTCCTTCCCTTCGCCATCCGCATCAATAGCGGTAATCCGCTGCCCTCGCAGCCTGCGAGCAAGGCTGAAGCGATCGAGCTAGCCACGTCCTTGATCGCCGATCATCAGGACATCCAGATCGGGCTTGGCGGGATCGGCGTCGAGGAACTTCGCAAACTGAATCTCTCCGTTTCTGACGCCTTCGACCCGTGCCGGAACCTCAAAGCGACTGGAACCCTTCTCGATGGCTACTACCGTCTCGCTTTGAAAGTCGGCGCCGATCCGGCGCAGGCGGAGAATGTGATGCTGCAGTCCTACTACGGACGCGACGATCCGACCGTCGGGGCGATGGTTAGATATGACGAGCAAGTGCGCAGGGAGGCAAAGCGGCTTTCCCAGACACTCGCATCTCTCAACATTGCGGAACCCGATGAGGATATCGTCCATGCCGGGCAACCTCGCGATCAACTGGCCCAGCCTCTCCCAAGACAAGTCTCTCAAGCCGAAGAAGCCGCATCATGGGACGTATTCAGTTCCAGATGGCGATCATCGGTTCTCGTTTTCCAGAATGACCGATTGGAGCAAAGCGAATGATTTCCCGAAGCAGCCTTCGACCCCTTGCCGCCACCACGCTCATGGCGTTCGCCATAATTGCCTGCCTCGTCGAACCGGCCTTCGCCCAGTCCGCCGGCATCGAGACCGTGCTGCAAAACATCGTCACGATGCTCACGGGCAATGTTGCCAAACTGCTGGCGGTGATCGCGGTGATCATCATCTGCATCGCCTGGATGTTTGGTTATATGGATCTCCGCCGCGCCGGCTTCTGGATCATCGGCATCGGCGGCATTTTCGGCGCCACCGAACTGGTCAACACCATCGTCGGTGGCTGACCACCGATGGCGAGCGCTCCTACCCTTGAGGAAGACACGTTGTTCCTGGCCTGCACGCGCCCGGCGATGATTGCTGGCGTGACCATGGAAGCGATGGGCATCAACATCATGCTGACGACCATCCTCTATATCATCGCCGGGTCGATCGCCTACGCGCTCATCGGTGTCGTCTTCCATCTCGTCTTCCGGGCGCTCGTCAGGCATGACCACAACATGTTCCGCATCCTGCTCGCCTGGATCGAGACCCGCGGCCGCTCGCGCAACGCCTCCTACTGGGGTGGTGCCACTCTCTCACCCTTAAAACTTGTCCGGCGCTACGATGAAAGGGACCTGAGCCTTGCCTAGCATCGCCACGCTGCAGTCCCGCGAGCTCGGGCCGGAAACCTTCATCCCCTATGTCCGCCACGTGGACGAGACGACCATCGCGCTCGATTCCCGCGCGTTGATGACCGTGCTCGTCCTTGAAGGCATTTCCTTCGAGACCGCCGATATTTTGGATCTCAACAGTCTGCACCGCAGCCTGAACACGCTCTACCGCAATATCGCCGACGAGCGATTGGCGCTCTGGACGCATGTCGTCCGCCGCCGTGACAACGACTATCCCGAGGGACACTTCGCCAATCGCTTTTCCGACGACCTCAATGCCAAGTATCGGGAGCGGATGGTGCACGAAGAACTGTTTCGCAACGACCTTTATCTCACCCTCGTCTGGTATCCGAGCCGAGACCCTGCCGGCAAAGCCGCCAATCTTCTCTCTCGCCTGCGCAAGGCGCGCCGATCCGGCACCGAATTGGACGAGACGGCGCTCAAGCACCTTCGTGACAAGGTCGTCGACGTCACTGCCGGGCTGAAGCGCTTCGGCCCCCGTGTCCTCTCCCTCAATGATCAGGACGGAATCCTGTTCTCCGAGCCGAGCGAGTTTCTCCATCAGCTTGTCGGCGGACGCCGGGAGCCGCTGCCCCTGACGGAGGGCCCAATCTCATCGGCAATTTATTCGGATCGGGTGATCTTCGGCCGCGAGACGGTCGAAATCCGCCACGAGGCGCAGACCCGCTATGCCGGCATGTTTGGTTTCAAGGAATATCCGGCGACAACGCGCAGCGGCATGCTCGACGGCGTCCTGACCGCGCCGTTCGAGCTCATCCTGACGCAGTCCTTTGCCTTCACGTCGAAGGCGGATGCGCGCACGATCATGGGCCGCAAACAGAACCAGATGGTGAGCGCTGGCGACAAAGCCGCCTCCCAGATCGAGGAACTTGGCGAGGCGATGGACGATCTGGAGTCCAATCGCTTCGTGGTAGGAGAACACCATCTCGGCCTCACGGTCTTTGCGCCATCGGTCAAGGAACTGACCGATCATATGGCCAAGGCACGCGCGCATCTGACCAGCGGCGGCGCGGTCGTTGCCCGTGAGGATCTCGGGCTGGAGGCTGCCTGGTGGGCGCAATTGCCGGGCAATCTCCGCTATCGCGCGCGCTCGGGAGCGATCACCTCCCGCAACTTCGCAGCACTCTCGCCCTATCACTCCTATCCGACCGGCCAGAAAGGTGGCAACGAATGGGGACCGGCGGTCGCGATGCTGAAGACCGCTTCCGGCTCGCCGTTCTATTTCAATTTCCATCACAGCGATCTCGGCAATAGCTTTGTCTGCGGCCCATCGGGTGCAGGAAAGACGGTGCTCCTGAACTTCATGCTCTCGCAGCTCGAGAAGCATGATCCGCATATGGTCTTCTTCGACAAGGACAGAGGCGCCGACCTGTTCGTCCGCGCCGCCGGCGGCACCTATCTGCCGCTCAGGAACGGTGTCACGACCGGCTGCGCGCCGCTGAAGGCGCTCGATCTGACCCCGGAGAACAAGATCTTCCTGACGCGCTGGATCGGCAAGCTGGTCGGAGCGGGGAGCCGAGAACTGACCATCACCGAGCTGAGGGACATCGCTTCGGCCGTCGATGATCTGGCGGACCTTCCTGTCGAGCGCCGTTCCATCGGTGCGCTGCGGACCTTCCTCAACAACACCGATCCCGAAGGCATCGCGTCGCGGCTCCGGCGCTGGGAGAGGGGAGGGCCGCTCGGTTGGGTTTTTGACAACGAGACTGATGACATCGGGATTGGTGCCAAGTTTATCGGTTACGACATGACTGATTTCCTCGACAACGAGGAGATCCGGACGCCGCTCATGGCTTACCTGTTCTATCGCATCGAGCAGGTGATCGATGGTCGCCGGATCATCATCGTCATCGACGAGTTCTGGAAGGCGCTGCAGGACGAGGGTTTTCGCGATCTGGCGCAAAACAAGCTGAAGACGATCCGCAAACAGAATGGGCTCATGCTGTTTGCAACCCAGAGCCCGCGCGATGCGATCGTCTCACCGATCGCCCACACGATCATCGAGCAATGCCCGACACAGGTCTTCCTGCCGAATCCGCGCGGCGACCGCGCCGACTATATCGACGGCTTCAAGCTGACCGAACGCGAATTCGAGCTGATCTCGCGCGAGCTTTCCGTCGAAAGCCGGCGGTTCATCGTCAAGCAGGGACACAACAGTGTCGTCGCTGAGCTCAACCTCAACGGTTTTGACGATGAACTCGCGATCCTTTCGGGCCGGACGGCCAATGTCGAGCTGGCAGACGCCATCCGGGCCGACCTCGGCGAGGGGCGCGAGGATTGGCTTTCAATCTTCCAGCAACGGAGGAGGGCAGGTTGATGCGGATGAATACGATCAGGAGCGTCATTCTATCAATGGCCTTGCTACTTTCCGCTGACATTGCGCATGCCCAGGGGATTCCGGTCATCGACCAGACGTCGATCGCCAAGCAGATCGAGAGCATCACTCAGCTCAAGGCCCAGCTCGATGCTCTGAACCAGCAGCTCCAGCAGGCACAGCAGCTTTATGGTTCGCTGAACAAGATCACCAACATGGCCGACGTCGCCAGTCTGCTGAACGATCCTTCGATCCGCAAGGCGCTTCCGCAGGACTTCAATGCCATCGAGGGTCTGTTCAAAGGCTCGGGGACCGGTGTTTTCGGCGCTTCCGCCTCGAAATTCCTTCAGGACAATTCCACTTATCGGACCGACTCCAACGATTTTTACGCGCAGGAGCTTTCGCGCATCCAGAACCAGAATGCCGGGCAGATGAGCCTCGGCCAGCAGATCTATGACGCCGCCACCAAGCGTATCGACGGCATTGACCAGCTTCGCCAGCAGATATCGAGTGCGGCCGATGCCAAGGATATCGCCGATCTGCAGGCGCGCCTGCAGGCCGAAACCGCCTTCCTGCAAACCGACGTTCTTCGCATGCAGGGCCTGCAGATGGTCCAGCAGGCACAGGTTCAGGTCGATGACCAGCGAAAGGCCGAGGACTGGCGCCAGCGCATGGACACCATGGGAGCCGCACTCAAATGAAGTGGTTTTGTTTCGGTGCGGCGATGCTTCTCCTGGCGGCGTGCTCCCCTGAAAAGGAGAGGGTTTACACCGTCGATGAGTTGGTCGCCGACGAGGTGATGCTGGCGAAGATCATCGGGGAATGCCGCAATAATCCCGGCGTGCTCCACGATAGGCCCAATTGCCGCACCGCCGAGGCCGCCGACGCCAAGCTGCGCCTCGAACGCATGCGCAAGTCGCTCGGAGGTTGACCAATGTATGAGGTGTTCAGCTTCGTCGACGGGCAGTTCAAGGCACCATTGGAGAACTTCATTTCATCCGGGACCTCGAACATCGCCAATTGGATCAGCGGCCCGCTGACCGCAGCGCTCACGCTCTATGTCGTGCTCTATGGCTACCTTGTGCTTCGCGGTTCCGTGCACGAGCCGATCCTCGAATTCGCCTTCCGGGCGATGAAACTCGCCATCATCGTTATGCTGGTGAGGAACGCCAGCGACTACCAGACCTACGTCACCAATATCTTCTTCGACACCCTGCCTCACGAGATATCGCAGGCGCTGAATTCCGGCACCGCGCCGAGCGCCTCCACCTTCGACAGCCTGCTGGATAAGGGGCAGAAATGCGCCTATGAGATCTGGTCCCGCGCCTCCTGGCCAGTCGATATCGTGACCGGCGTCGGCGGCATGCTGGTGATCGGCGCAAGCTTCCTCGTCGCCGCGATCGGCTACATCGTCTCGCTCTATGCGCGCCTCGCGCTCGCCATCGTTCTGGCGATCGGTCCGATCTTCATCGCACTCGCCATGTTTCAGTCGACGCGGCGATTTACTGAATCTTGGATCGGCCAGCTCGCGAACTTCGTCATCCTGCAGGTGCTGGTCGTCGCGATCGGCTCTCTGCTGATCACCTGCATCGACACGACATTCACAGCGATCGAAGGCTACCGCGACGTCATGATGCGCCCGATCGCACTCTGCGCCATCTGCATCGCCGCCCTCTACGTCTTCTATCAGCTGCCCGGTATCGCTTCGGCGCTCGCCGCCGGCGGCGCATCGCTGACCTACGGCTATGGCGCCGCCCGTGACGCGCACGAAAGCACGCTCGCCTGGGCCGCCTCACACACAGTGAGTGCGGTCGGCCGCGGGACCCGCGCCGTTGGCCGGCGGCTGACACCGAACCGGGCGGAATGACAGCCTCGCTATTCATGACATTGGACAGGTTATTTTTAGATGATCCGTATGTTTTTATCACTTTTGCTGACCGCGAACCTCGCCGGCTGCGCTTCGATCTCCCACCCACTCCCAAAATGTGATGGCTATTCTCGCCGGCCGCTCAACCGCTCCATGTGGCAATGGGAGAGCGATGGCAAAACGAACCAGACGACCATCGGAGCTATCCCCGCGGACCCGGCGCGCCATGTTGCTTCCTTTGCAGACGAACCCGCCTCGGTGACGCCTGCTGCCTTCACACATTTCGATATCGCCGGCTCCTACCGTCCCTGCGAGAGCAAATGACATGGTGAGCACAGATAGTCTGAAGAGCTATTTCGAGAAGGCCCGCCGGTTCGATCAGGACCGGCTGATCCAGGTCGAGCGTTCAACCCGTGTCGCCTGGTGCGTTGCCATTTGCGCCAGCATCATCGCCGTCGTTTCCGTCTTCGCCATCGCCTGTCTCACGCCGTTGAAGACTGTGGAGCCGTTCGTCGTGCGGGTCGACAATTCAACAGGCATTGTCGATGTGGTCTCCGCGCTGACCTCGACTGCCGGCACCTACGACGAGGCGGTGACGAAGTATTTCGCGGCAAAGTATGCGCGCGCCCGCGAAGGCTATGTGTCGAGCGAGGCCGAGGACAATTTCCGGACCGTGGCGCTGTTGTCGACCCAGCCCGAGCAGACCCGGTTTGCCGCCGCTTACCGCGGCAGCAATCCGGATTCGCCACAGAATATCTATGGCAGGAGCGCAACCTCGCGGATCAACATCGTCTCGATCTCGTTGATCAACGCCAATGTGGCTTCCGTCCGATACATGCGCACCGTCACACGCGGCGATGATGTACGCACCACGCATTGGGTGGTCACGCTCACCTTTTCCTATGTCAACGCTCCGATGTCTTCCACAGACCGGCTGGTGAATCCCCTGGGCTTCGTCGTCAGCGACTATCGCGCCGATCCGGAGGCCATCAATTGAGACTGCATTTCCTCATTTCCATTGCCCTGGCTGCCGGAGTTTTTTCGCCGGCGCTTGCGCTCGACACGCCGCGTAGTGCCTCACAGGATAGCCGCATCCGCTTTGTCGACTATCAGCCCTACAACATCACGAAGATCGTCGGCACGCTCAGATCGTCGGTGCAGATCGAGTTTGCAGCTGACGAGGAGATCGCTCATGTGGCGCTGGGCAACAGCGTCGCATGGGAGGTAGCGCCCGCAGGCAACATCCTGTTCCTCAAGCCCAGGGAAAACCAGCCGGTGACGAATATCTCGGTCGTGACAACCAGACGCGACGGCTCCCCCCGCAGCTACCAGATGGAACTCACTGTCCGGGACGGAAGCGTCGAAGCCGGGCAGAACACCTACTTCTATGTAAAATACCGCTATCCAGCCGATGAAGCAGAGCGGCGAAAGCTGGAAGCCGCCGCCCGCGTCCAGGCAGCGCAAGCCGGAGAAGCCGATCGCGTCCTTTCCCTGCACGAGGCCTATGGACCGCGCAACTGGCGCTACTCGGCGCAAGGCGCGCAGGCGCTTGAACCGCAAGCCATCTACGACAACGGCAAGGTCACGACCTTCGCCTTTGTCGGCAACCAGGAAATGCCGGCGATCTATATGGAGAACTCCGACGGCACCGAAAGCCTGGTCCCGAAGTCCGTCGACGGCAATCTCGTGCTGGTCCACGTGATCAGCCGCAAGTTTATTCTGCGCAGAGGCGGCGATGTCCTCTGCATCTTCAACGAGGCTTACGATCGCGTCGGCATCAATCCCGAGACGAATACGACGTCGCCGTCGGTTGAGCGGGTCGTCAAGGCTGAGCCCCGCGCAGCGCAATAGGAGGTGTCATGGCCGAGGAAGAAATCACCCAGATCCCTGGCGAGCGCGCCGAGACGTCGACGGGTCGACGTCTCGACAACAATCCGATCCTCAAGCGCGGCGCCGTCGCTGTCGCAATTGTCGCCTTTGTCGCCTTCGCCCTCTGGTCGATGCGCGGAAACAACAAACCGGCCGATGGAGCGCGGCCCGAGCGGGTCGTCATCCGTCAGACATCGGATTTCGAGCCGGCCAAGGAGCCGGTCCAGCCAGTGACGACGCCCACAGAGGTCCGACTCCCGACGCCCGTCGTCACCGAGCAGGCGCCTACTGATGACGACAAACTGCTGGACGCCGCGCGTCGCGCGCCGGTCATGGCCTATGGTGCCGGGAAAACGCCGCCCGCCAGACGACAGCAGGATGATGCGAACACCGACCCCAATTCGAACTATGTTCCGCTTGGAAATACTCCGGGCAGCTTTGCCGGGCAGGGCGAAAACGAAGACCAGCGGTTCAACCGAATGCTCACGCCGACGCAATTGCAGGGCTCGCGCGCCGGCACGCTCGGCAATCGCGACTTCATCGTCGCAATGGGGACATCTATTCCCTGTGTGCTCGAGACGGCGCTCTCTTCCGACCAGCCGGGATTCACCAGCTGCGTCATCAACCGCGACATTCTGTCGGACAATGGCCGCGTGGTGCTGATGGAGAAAGGCACGCAGGTCGTGGGCGAATATCGCGGCGGTCTCCGTCGTGGGCAGAAACGTCTGTTTGTCCTTTGGAACCGGGCAAAGACCTCAAAGGGTGTAATCATCACTCTGGCGTCGCCGGCGACCGATGCCCTTGGTCGTGCTGGCGTCGATGGTTATATCGACACGCATTGGTGGGAGCGTTTCGGCAGCGCTATTCTTCTGTCGATCGTTGGCGATGCGACCTCCTATGCTAACAGCCAGCTTCAGGACAGCGACGTCGAGGCGCAAAACACGACAAGCGCCGGTCAGCAGGCCGCGGCGATCGCCGTGGAGCAATCGATCAACATTCCGCCGACGCTCGAGAAGCACCAGGGGGAGCTTGTTTCGATCTTCGTGGCGCGCGATCTCGATTTCTCCAGCGTCTACCGGCTTCGCGTCAAAGAACCCCGCAATCGCATCTACGATCGCGCGGTGCTCGGTGACTTTCGCCCGGCTTCAACACTTGTGACAAAGTAGGCTGCGATGACTGAGGCGGCAGACTCCGGCGTCGTGCGAGAATTGCTGCACCCGCTTTCGCGGTTCCTTCGCGACAAGACGCTCTATGAGGTCATCGTCAATGAGCCCGGCAAGGTCGTCACCGAGGGGACGGACGGATGGCAGGCCCACGACATACCCGAACTGTCCTACGAGAGACTGATGCGGCTCGCGCGAGCCATCGCAAGCTTCTCGAATCAGTCGATCGATGAAACCCACCCGATACTGTCGGCGACCCTGCCCGACGACGAGCGCATCCAGATTGTAATTCCGCCGGCGACCACGAGGGGGACTATCAGCGTCACCGTCCGTAAGCCATCCTCCGTCACCCTCAATCTTGATGACCTCGATTTTGGAGGACTGTTTGCGGAGGTCGCGCGACCCGGGGAAGCCGACCAATCGGTTCAAAAGCTATCGGAATTCTATCGGAGCGGTGCCTATAAGCAATTCCTCCGAGAGGCAGTGCTCGCACGAAAAAACATCATCATCTCGGGCGCTACCGGTTCGGGCAAGACGACGCTATCCAAAGCGCTGATCCGGTATATCCCTGAGAGCGAGCGCATCATTTCCATCGAGGATACACCGGAACTGGTGATCCCGCAGCCGAACCACGTGCGGCTCTTCTACTCGAAGGGCGGCCAGGGAACGGCGAAAATCGGTGCCAAGGATCTGCTCGAATCCTGCCTGCGCATGCGGCCCGACAGGATCCTGCTGCAGGAGCTGCGCGATGGGACGGCCTTCTATTATATTCGCAATGTCAATTCCGGCCATCCTGGTTCGATCACGACGGTCCACGCCGATTCCGCACGCCTCGCCTTCGAGCAACTGGCATTGCTCATCAAGGAGTCGGAAGGTGGTGGAGACCTCGACCGGCACGACATCCGCGAGATGCTGACGCTTGCGATTGATGTCATCGTCCAATGCAAGCGGATTGACGGACGATTTCGTGTGACCGAAATCTACTACCGGGGTGCTTACGAGGCGGAAAAAAATAACGCGGTCTGATCGACGGTTGGTGTGCGGCTACAATCTTTGTCGCATTGTAGTATTTTTCGAGCATGCTACCTGTCCTCTTGGATAGGTTTAAATCTCCCGGTAGTCCTGGCGGATGTCGACGGATCGCTTTGGCTGGCCCTGTTTGTAGACAACACGGTCCTGCGAATATTGGCAGCTGTCGCCAACCTCGATGCAGTACATCACGTCGGGGCGCAGGGTGATCTGAAAGGACTCGTTCGCCCACTGCCAAGGGTCTCCGCCGACGATGCCCTTTTCGTCGGTAAGCGTCGTGTTCGCCTGAAGACTATCGACGGCGCGATAGGTGATCGTACGCTTTCCCCAAGTTTTCTTGAAGTCGGCACGCTGTCTGACGTGTTCGAACAGACCGGATTCCAGTAGGCAATTATCCCACACGGCGTGAAGGTTGTCGGGCTTCGGGGAAGTTCCGCCACACTTTCCCTGCAGGTCGGCCACGATCCAATTTCCACCGCGGTCATCGGCAAACGAGATATGTAGGGGCTGGTGAATGTCGCCAACCCAGTGGCCGATCGCCATCAGCGCAAATACCCGTTCCTCGTTGGATTTCGACGTGTCCTTGAGAATGTCTAGGTCTCGCCTGATACCTGAGAGCACGCACTCGCCGTTTGCCGGGCAACTGCCGTCTACGATCGACTTTGTTGATCTCTCGACGTTTATGAAGTGATCGTCAGGATGTTGGCGAGGCATCTCATCTTCTTCGAGGCATCTGAGATTGAAGCTCGTGTAGTGGCGATTGGGGAGCTTTCCGCGCCCCTCGACGTCGATGCCGCCTTTGTCGATCTCAAAAAGCGTGCGGAGTTCCTTTCGTGTCGCATCGGTGAAATTGCGATAGGCGAGATCGCATACCGTCAGGTGACCGAATTGACCCCAGGCGTGTGCGGGCGCAGTGACCCCGAACAATGATGCGGCGAGGATGCAGGCTCCCGATATCAAGTTGAAAACGCGCATGTTTACCGATCCCTCATGGTGAGAACAGCAAGCATCAAGCGCCGCGCACAAAAATGCTCGGTGCGTGTGGTCTCAAGTTGAATTGAAAAAACCGAAATGTACGTGTGTAAAGCCATATAACTCGTATCACGAGTGCTGAAGTTGTCAATACGTCCTGTTTGTGGCGATGCAATACTTGCGGTATCCGGAGGAATACTCGGGCCGCGGTCTGATTGTGGACAATCGCGTCTGGTTCAATTCTCGTACCCCGGCCAAATCTATCGCCGCCGGGATTACATGATCGAAGACTCGAGGATATCTGCAATCCGCGGAGATACCCGGACGAGAGTTCATTTTCTTCTTTCGTCAGTGGAGTTGTCGTCACAATCTAGGCGACGACCGCTGCCAGCATCTATCTAGCCTGGACAAGCAGGCAGAGGCCCAGGCCGCTGTGCTGACCGGGCCTTCCCATTGGACCTCTACGTCACGTTCTGTCCGTCAATCCCCAGGTACTCGTCCTGACCCGATGCCCAGCGTACTGACTGCTGTCGCAAAAAATCGAGCAACTTACTGTGGATACAAGAACAAAACAAGAATATTAGCTGGCGCGGACGCGTGGGAATGGCTACGAAGATCGACCAACAGATGAGGCTCTGCATTGGTCTATCGATTCATCCACACCGCCGACATTCATCTCGATTCCCCGCTGAGAACGCTGGCCCTACGCAATGCCGAGCTTTCAGAGATGATCGGCTTGGCGACCCGACGTTCGTTTGTTCGGATCATCGATCTTTGTCTGGAGGAACAAGTAGACGCGTTGGTCGTCGCCGGCGATCTCTACGATGGCGACCAAACGTCGATGAAGACGGCACGGTTTCTAGCCGAGCAGCTTGCGCGCCTGCACCAGGCAGGCATCAGGGTGTTTATCATCCGCGGCAACCATGATGCGCTTTCTAAAATCACCGCCGAACTTGTAATGCCTGAGACGGTCAAGGTGTTCGATGCCGTGGCTGAAGCCGTCGCCATCGACCGCGCCCCCGGCCATTTCCCCGTCGCAATACACGGACTGAGCTTTGCCAAGCCGCAAGCGCCCGAAAGCCTCCTTCGACACTATGCCCTCCCTGTTCCGGACGCAGTGAACATCGGGATCATGCACACCAGTCTCGGAGGCTCGGCGGGGCACGATCTATATGCCCCGTGCAGCGTCCCCGATCTACGGCAAGCAGGGTTTCGGTATTGGGCTCTTGGCCACATTCACAAGAGGTCGTCAGTTGAAGATGCGTCTTGCGCGATTGTCATGCCCGGCATACCTCAGGGACGCGATATAAACGAGGATGGTCCCAAGTCCGTCTCCCTCGTGACAATTAAAGATGACTGCTCGATCCTCATCGAGGAGCGCCAGACAGCCGTCGCCCATTTCGGGAGATTGGTCGTGGACATATCCAAAGCAGGTGACTGGAAGGATGTGATCCTTCAAGCCAAAGGCAGATTGGAAGACCTTTCTTCGACGGTCTCGGCCGACCATCTCGTCGCGCGCATCGAAGTCACCGGGTCGAGCGAACTCGCCTGGCGTATTCGACGGGATACCGATCTCCTAAGGACTGAGCTAGACACGCACGGTGCGGCAATCGGGAATGTCTGGATCGAAAAAGTCGTGACATCCCCAGTTGCGCCCCGGCGACCGGATGCACGACCGGGCGCGTTGGATGAACTTGCCGCGATCATCGACAGCGAGATCCACGGCTCGACTGAATATCGCGAGGAGGTACGCTCGATCGCCGACGAACTGCGGGGTCAGCTCCCGGCAGAACTCCGGGATATCTTCGGCAAGGACGAGGCGTCTTTCGAAAACCTCCTAGCGCAATTCGCCCAAGACGGTGCGTCGCAGGTCTTGGCGCGTCTGCGTGGAAGCGAAGGAGAGTAGTGTGCGGATCAATCGCCTCGACCTCACGCGCTATGGCAAGTTCACCGACGCCGTCATCGATTTCGGATCGCGTCCAGTCGGATCGCCCGACCTCCACGTCATCTACGGACCGAACGAGGCGGGGAAATCAACCACGCTCGATGCGATCCTCGACCTGATCTTCGGGATCGGCAATACGACGAAATACGGGTTCCTGCATCCCTACAATACCATGCGTATAGGGGCGAACGTTCACGTGGCAGGTCAGGACAGGGACTTCGTTCGCATCAAACGGCCGCAGAACAGCCTGCTCGATCGCGAGGAACGCGGTCTGGCCGACACGGAGATCAGGGCCGACCTTGGCGGGATCGACCGCGATGTGTTCTCGACGATGTTCTCGCTGGACGACATTACGCTCGAAAAAGGTGGGGAGAACATCCTTGCAAGCAAGGGCGATCTCGGCGAACTGCTTTTCTCTGCCAGCGCGGGCCTTTCCGATCTCAGCCGTCAACTCGTGGCGATCCGCGGCGATGCGGACAGCTTTTACAAATTTCGTGGACGCAGTAGCCAACTAAGCGATCTCAAGGCACGGTTGACTGAGCTGAAGCATAAACGCGAGGAGCTCGACCTCCAGGCCACCGAGTATCGTAAAAGGTTGGCTGAACTGCATCGCCTGGACGGACTCTACGATCAGGCGTTAGCCGAGCGCGCGAACACCCAGCGGCGGGCTGACGCGATCAACCGTATCCTTCGTGCGCTTCCGACGATGCGGAGGATTACCGGGCTTCGAGGCCAGCTCGACGCCCTTGAGACCGTGTCCGATCCACCGGAATCTTGGAAGCTTGAGCTTCCGGTGATCCGCAAGGACGAAATCGAAATTCGCGTCAAGCTGGACGAGGTTGCCCGCACCGTCACGGAGATCGAATACGAGATCGGCGAGATCACCGATGACCCCGTTGCTCTCGGCCTTGCGGCGCGCGTCGGAGATCTTACGAAAACGCTGGAGCCAAGATATCTTACGGCACAGGTCGACATCCCAAAGCTTAGTGGTCGGATCGCGGAGCTCTCAGTCGAAACCCTTCTCCTGCAGCTCGGCAAAGCTAACGAAAAAACGCCAGCGCGGCTCGTCCTGGATGCAGCCACCGTTGGCAAGTTTAGAGCGCTCATAAGCTCCAAATCGGGTATCGACGCTCGCCGGACCTCTGCCGCGGAAGAACTTACCCGAGCTGAGCGCGCGCTTCAGGAGGAAGACGAGAACATCTCCCGCTTCGAGGAATTCCGTTCTCCGGCGCGGATCAAGGCGTTCGAGCTTCTTTCCGTGACGGCCAAAGCGCTGCCGAAATCTGACGACGAGGTCGCGCTCCGTTCCCTGATGCGGCGACGCGAAAACGCGAATGTCGTATTGGCGGAAAGCCTGGCGCAGCTTGCCCCTTGGCGTGGTAATCCGGCCGACCTCGCGGCCATGAGTCTACCGTCGGGCGCGAAGCTGGACGATTGGAAAGCACGATACAGGGAGGACCGGGAGCGTTCGAAGACGGCGCGCTCCGAACTCGCGCGGCTTGAGCCGGACGCTAAGCGGATGGACGCGGAGATCAACGTCCTGCGCGCGCGGGCAGGGGAGATCGATGAACCTTGGGTCGCGGCGAGCCGGGCCGCTCGTGAGAAGGCATGGATTTCGCATCGTCAGATCATGGACCCACAATCGGCTGACGCTTTCGAACATGCCATGAGAGCCGACGATCAACTCGTTTCGCAGCGGCTTCTGCACTTCGCGGAAGCCAGCAAGTTGGCGCAGTTGATGCTGACCCGCGCTTCCGCGGGTTCTGATATCGAAGCAGCCCACGAGCGCATTGAACAGGCCGCACGTTCACTGTCGGAGCTCGGAAGCGAGATGTCCGCAACGTTGGCGTCGATTTCTTCCAGCGCCGATTTCGGTATTGATCCGACAGAGCTGGAAGAATGGCTGCGCAGGAGAACCGTCGCGGTGAGAGCCCGGGACGACATGTCGGCCATCGATCAAGAAGTCGCAGATATTCAGGACAGGGCTCACCAATCAAAGAAACAGTTGCTTGCCGCCGTCAAGGGAGCAGGACTGACCGCCAGCAGCGACGCCGATCTTGCAACGCTGTTTGCCGTCGCCGAGGAAGGACTGGATGTCTTCTACATAGCCATGGAACAGGCAGACCGTATGGAGCGACTGAAAGAAGATAGCGTCGCTCGCACGCGCGCGATGAACGATGCGCTGAAAGCCGCGCACGAATGGGACGCTAGATGGTCCGAACTGTGCAGTGTTTGCTGGCTGGGGGAGGCATTAGCACTTCCGGAGGTCGACGCCGTCAACGGAATCCTCCACGTTCTCGAGAAGCTCGCGTCTGCGATCGAAGCCAGAGACGGCTTGGTCGATCGAATCCAGAAAATGGAGAAGGATAGCGCCCTGTTCGAAGCTTCGGTCTTCGAACTGTGTGATAGATTGGAAATCCAGAAATCCGCCTCCCTCACCGAGCTTACGCGGATGATCTCAGACAGGGTCAAGGCGGCCGAGCGAAGCCAGGAGCAGCGGGAAAAGCTTGCGCGTGATCTCGATAAGAAGCACCAGGAAGAGCGTGCAATTCTGGTCGGCAAGGACGTACTCGGTATCCAGATAGGGAAGATGACAGCGTTCTTCGGCTGCACCACCCTGGACGAAGTCGAAACCTTCATTGAGCTGTCGTCGAAACGGCAGGCGCTGCGGAATTCCATAGCCGAGCTGGAACAGGAGTTGGTCGAGATCAGTGTTGCGAACGACATCGGCGACGTCGAGGAACGGCTCGCATCGGTGGATAGAGAGGACTTGGAAGGTCAACTCGCACTGTTGACACCAATCCTGGAAGACCAGGACAGAAAATGTCACGACGTCTTCCATGAGCGGTCCACTATGCAGAAGGCACTCGATGCGATCGGAGGGGACTCCGTCGTCGCGGAAATCGAAGAGCAGCGACGCACCATTTTGCTGGAGATCGAGGAGCGAGCCGGTCGTTACCTAGAGCTTCGCGCGGGGATAACCGCTGCCGAGCAGGCATTGAGGGTCTACAGGGACCGCCATCGAAGTGGGATGATGACGAGAGCCTCGGAGGCTTTCCGGATCATCAGCCGCGGAGCCTACACAGGTGTCGCCGCGCAACCCGGCAAGGATGGCGAAATCCTGATCGCGATATCTGCGAGCGGAGGTTCGAAGGCCGCCGATGAACTATCCAAGGGCGCGCGCTTCCAGCTCTATCTTGCGCTGCGGGTGGCCGGGTATCACGAGTTCGTGGCCAACCGTGCTCCCATTCCTTTCATCGCAGACGACATCATGGAAACATTCGATGACTTCCGTGCCGAGGAGGCCTTCCGATTGTTCACGGAGATGGCTGGGCACGGGCAAGTGATCTACCTTACCCATCATCAGCATTTGACCGAGATCGCCAGAAAGGTTTACCCAGGTGTCCGGCTGCACGATCTGGCGACGATCCAATCGGCGTCGAGGCTTGGCGGGATTGCGGCGGAGTAGCCGGTCCTTTGACACAAGCCGCCTCCGTTTAGGGATCCGGCGCCAGAAGGTCCAACAACTCCGCATTCTCCGACCTGTGCAAATCCGGGTCGAGGTGCCGGCGTGAGATGAGTGCTCTCAGCTCGCACCTTGACTACGATGCTCTATGCCGTTTCGAATAGTGTCGCCATCTCGGGGACGGGAAGTTAACGGTCTTCCCCTGATGTTTTTGTCGACATCGCGCATCCAGTCCGATCGAAGTCCACTGCAAGGCCGTCAGCCGTTCATCCAGGACAAAAGCGGCAACGATCGCGGCGATGGTAGTGCGCGACGGCTTCGCGCTGGCTACCTTCATCTGACTAGAACGTTGGTTGGCTCAATCTATTCTGCGCTCTATTCGCTGTGTTATTGTTGCCGACGGAGGCGGCAATGGATCACGACTTCATCGCATCGATATACGAAGCAGCTGTCGTGCCCGACCTCTGGAAGGGGCGGGGCTTGCTGGATCAGTTGGCGCGCCGCAGCTAAGCGCATGACGCCGTGCTGATGAGTGTTTCGCCTGACTGCGATTTCCGATGGATTGGAAACGACTCCGCCATTCCGAAAATGCACGTTTACATCGAGGAAGGCTGGGGCGCCAAGAACCCGTACCTGCTGAGTGAGGAACGAAACCGGAGATTTTCCGAACCGCGCTTTCTTATGGACACCGACATCATGACCTTCGAGGAAATGATGGCGAGCGAGTACTATCAGGGATTCATGCGTCCCCACGGCTGCTTCTGGCACACCGGAACCGGCATAACGTCGCCTTCCGGAGATGTCATCAAGCTCTCCATCCATCGAAGCTTCGAAGAAGGCCCGCTTCCGAGCGAGGTCGCGACCGCGTGGACAGAGATCAGGCCGCATCTCGCGAGAGCAGCGCTCATGGCGTCGCGGCTGAAGTTCGAGCAGATCAAGTCGACGGTCGACGCGATGGAAGCGCTCGGCATCTGGGCCGGGGCCGTCAGAAACGGGCGGCTGGTCGTAGCCAATCAAAGCTTCCAACGGATGATCCCGAACATCATGCGGGACTGTCGCCATCGGTTGGTCATCGACCAGAAGGCAGCCGATGACCGATGGGCGTCCTTGCTGCAATCCGGCGTTACCAAGTATGGCGGTTCTTTCCCGATATCCGGCCGCCAGGATCATCCCGCGATGGTTGTTCATGCGTTGCCCGTCGCGGGAGCCGCAAGCGGTATCTTCAACGCGGCCGACCTGCTGCTGGCGATCACGCCAGGCATGAAGGAGGCGAAGGTCGATGATGGAATACTGACTGGTCTCTACGACCTGACCCCTGCCGAAGCCTCGGTCGCCAGGGAGATCGGCCTTGGGAAGAGCGTCGATGAGGTCGCGAAGTCCCGCGACGTCTCCGTTGGAACGATACGCACCCAACTTCACTCCGTCTTCGACAAAACGGGGCGAAGCGGCAGGCGGAACTTGCGCTGCTGGTACTCGGTCTCGCCAAGCACGGGGACTGATGCCCGCGATCCTCTACCATTTGATATATGCGGGCTAGTCGACCTTTTGATAGCCTGCATTGTGGTGGTCTGAGTGCCCTTCCGGCGTCGGCGAGGGATTTCACCGGAACGGGGCTGTGGCCCAATCTGCCCGCGAGGTTCGTGAAGCCTCTTTGCTTGGCCAAGTCGAACGCGGCGTTAGTAATTCTGATCACAACTGGAGGTTTATATGAGACCGATGATTGCTTTGGCAGTTCTCGCTGCCGTTCCCACCGTTGCACTCGCGCAAGCAGCACCAAAAGGCACCACGCCGATCCCTGCAGCCGAAATCAAGGAGATGTTCTCGGGTAAGACCTATAACTTTAGCGAGAAAGGCCACAAAGGAGAGAAGGAGGCGATCTCCTGGTATCTCGGTGTCGACGGTAAGATGCTCGGTTACACCGGGAACGGCCCCTCCCATGCAGCGGGCACGTGGTCGACGTCCGACGGCAAGCTTTGCGTTTCGGATCAGTGGACAGGGGGCTTGGGGAACGAACCATTCCGACGAATGTCAGTTGTGGGCGCGGGATGCTGCAAACCCGAAGGTTCTCTATCGCGCGGAGCCGAGTAAGGGCGGCAAGTGGACGAAGTTTACTCCGAAGTTTTCAGGCGGTGACACGATCACCCCGAAGATCGAGGCTTTGAAAGTGAAGCTGAAGCAGTAGGGCTACACAACACCGGCGAACGAACAATCAGACCGATTGCCCTCAATCGCGAGAATGCTCTGTTTGCCGGGCATGACGCTGGAGCGGAGAACTGGGAGGCTATCGCCTCGCTCATCGAGACCTGCAAGCTGAATGCCGTTGATCTGTTCACCTACCTAACGAGCACACTGACCGCAATCGTCAACGGCCATACGCAAAGTCGGATTGAGGAAGTTTTGCCGCGGGCTTGTCCAATGAAGTCACGTTTCCCCAAAGAACAGTCGACCGACGTGGACCGTCGGAAACGGAGTTCCCTATTATTCAAGTTCAAGGCAACTGAAGCGGAAAGTGCTCATTCCGTCTGTGCGTGCCTTTACGCAACTGACATCTCCTATTCAGCGAGGTGACTATTGACGCAGTTCTTCGAAACCACTCAGGCCATCATGGCAATGCCAGTCGCAAACGGTGAGAGTGGTGGGTGTGGCTGGAGGGAGAGGGGGGAAGGGGTGTTCGTGGCGGGTTGAGGTTGTCGGAGAGAGGCTCCGGCCAGTCCGCCACGGAGAAACGACATGGCACAGGCCATCCAGAAAATCACGCTCAACGCCGGACGCGACATCCCTTTCAATAAGCTCGTTCTCAGCCAGCAGAACGTGCGCAAGACCAAGGCGGGCGTTTCGATCGAGGAACTTGCAGAAGACATTGCCCATCGCGGACTGTTGAACAGCCTCAATGTCCGCGCCGAGTTCGATGGCGACGGCAACGAGACCGGCATCTATCGCATTCCTGCCGGCGGCCGCCGCTATCGCGCGCTGGAGCTGCTGGTCGCGCAGAAGAAACTGTCGAAGACGGCGGCCATTCCCTGCATCGTGAGCAAGGGCGACACCCTCGAAGTGGAGGATTCGCTTGCCGAGAACGTCAAGCGCGTCGATCTTCACCCGCTGGACGAGTTTCGGGCCATCATGACGCTCCGCGAACAGGGGCTCGACGAGGAAGAGATTGCCGCGCGCTTCCATATGTCGGTCGCAACGGTGAAGCAGCGCCTGCGGCTGGCGTCGGTCTCGCCGCGTCTTCTGGATCTCTATGCCAATGACGAAATGAAACTCGGCCAGGTCATGGCA
This sequence comes from Rhizobium sp. CF142, assembly GCF_000281145.1. Lineage (NCBI taxonomy): Bacteria > Pseudomonadati > Pseudomonadota > Alphaproteobacteria > Hyphomicrobiales > Rhizobiaceae > Rhizobium > Rhizobium sp. CF142. The sequence goes on from NZ_AJWE01000110.1 coordinate 56,178, forward strand.
TTCTCGATCACCAATGATCGTGTTCGGCAGGAGCAGGTCTGGGACGCGGTCTCACGGTCGCATAATCAGGATGCCTACTACATCCGCCGCATGCTGACCGAAACCGCGGTCCAGGCATCCGATCGTCGCACCATCTATGTGGGTATCGATGTCTATGAAGCTGCCGGTGGTGTCGTGATGCGTGACCTGTTCGAGCAGGACAATGGCGGATGGCTGCAGGATCCGGCGCTGCTAGAACAGCTTGTGCTCGAAAAACTGACCGTCGACGCCGAAGCGCTCAAGGCGGAAGAGGGGTGGAGGTGGGTCGAGGCCGCTTTCGACTTCCCCTATGGCCACACCTCCGGTCTTCGCCGCATCTACGGCGAACGTGCCGAATACAACGAGGAAGAGCTCGCACGTCACGATGCGTTGAAGGCGGAATACGATAAGCTCGACGCTGAATATGCCGAGGCGGAGGGGTATTCCGAGGAAACCGAGGCGCGGCTGGAGGAACTCGGCAGCGAGCTGGATGCGCTGAACGACCGACCCTACGTGCTCGATCCGGAAGAAGTCGCCTGCGGCGGCGCCTTCATCTCGCTCGCCGCCAATGGTGAACTGAAGATCGAACGCGGTTTCGTCCGGCCCGAAGACGAAGCTGTCGTCGAGACGCATGATAGTGATGCCAATGACGGCGCCGGTGATGGTCAAAGCGACAATGACGCCGTTGCGTTCTCGGTGAACGGCGGAGTCTCGATCAACGGCAAACCAGTCGGCGCCGAAGAACTGGAAGAGGACGACGGCAGCATTCGTCCGCTCTCCGACCGCGTCATCGAAGATCTAACGGCGGCCCGTACCGTTGCGCTGCGCAATGCGCTGGCGAACGATCCCGTGGTGGCCTTCATCGCCGCCCTTCATGTCGCGGTCCTGAAAATCTTCTACAGATACGGGGCTGACTCGTGCCTGGAGATCACGCTTCAGCACACTGCATTCGGCCAGACGCAGGGGCTCGGCGACACGGTCTGGGCAAAGGAGATCGAACAGCGGCAGGAATCTTGGGGCTATGATCTTCCCGGCAACGCCGACGAGGTCTGGAACTATCTGACCGCGCTCGACCCGGATAGCCGCATGGCACTGTTTGCCCATTGCGTCTCGCTGTCGGTGAACACAACCGTGCAGGCGTGGAACCGGCGCGCCAAGGAAAATGCCCACGCCAGGCAGCTTGCCCATTCGCTAGGCTTCGGCATGGTTGCGGCCGGTTGGACGCCGACGGTCGACAACTATCTTGGCCGTGTGACCAAGGCGCATATCCTGCAGGCGGTCCGCGAGGCGAAGGGCCAACAGTCCGCGCAACTCATCGATCATCTGAAGAAGTCCGACATGGCGCGCGAAGCCGCCCGGCTTCTAGAAGGTAGCGGATGGCTTCCCGAAGTGCTGCGGCTGCCGATCGATCAACTCCCCGCAGAGGCAAAGGTCGATGCGGCGGCGGGCGCGGTCGATCTGCCAGCCTTGCTGACGGAAGCTGGAGAAGCCGGAGAAACGGTCACCGTCCCGATCGATGACGACGGCGAACATCTCGAGGCCGCCGAATAACCACCCCAAACCCTCGCTCACGAAGCCCGGCGGCTGCGCCGGGCTTCTCTGTTTTCAGGGGCACCGTCATGCCCGTTTATACAATTGAAACGACCTACAACCTGCCGACATTGCGCCGCCCCGCCGCCCGCAACTCCTGCGCGGCCGGCAAAGGGGGACGGATGCGGCCAACCAAAAAGGGAGAGCCGGGCCGGGGAGAGGGGCGAGCCGGTCGGTGGAGAGAGAGAGCTGCCCGGCCTCACCCCTCTTGCCTCTCTGGAGAAAGATCGATGTCGATATCCGAAGTTCCTCCTCAAGCCGCCTCCATCGTTCCTGACGAGCGCCGTCTGGAATTCCTGCCCACGCTGTTCGGGCGCTCGCTTTTGATCATCGGTGAGAACGCGGTTTACAGCTTCATGGAGCAGCTCAGTCCCCTCGATTATGGCGGGGGTTTCTGGGATTTCCATGAATACGAGGGCAAGCCGCTGTTTCTGGCTCCAAGATGCAAATCACGTTTCAGGATCACCGGCGCGATCACCGGGTTTCAGGGGAAGGTTTCTGCCGAGGCTGCAGGGATTATCGCGACGCTTTTTGCCTTCTCGCATCTCTCCGTCCAGCATCAATCCGAGCATCTCTCGGAAGGTTATGGCCGCCTTTACGCCTATTCGGCTTACCACCCCGAAGCCGCGGAGATCTTCCAGGCAATCGATTGATCAGTGCCCCGCGTCGCCCTCGGGCGGCGCGCTTGTTTGTCCAGCCCGGATTGCCCTGTCGGCCAGGTCTTGCAGCCGCAATCCATCGTCCATCTCACCGGCCCGGTTGTCGCAAGAGCGGTCAGCCGGGCTCTTTCGTTTCAGGAGGCTTCATTATGAACACCGTGATTTCCTACCCGCCACCGGCATCGTCTGGATTCAAGGTCGATATTTCCCGCGGCGAACGCATCAGCCGTGTTTCGTCAGAATGGTTTTCGCGTCCTGACGACGAGCGCTATCTGTCACTCTCCGATCTTCATCGCGCCGTCGGCGTGAGAACCGAACGTGCTCGCGCCCGCACGGTCGAGGCCGCCGAAATCCGCGTCGAGGCAAGCCGCGACAATGCCGAACGCTTGTCCTTGATCGTTCCCGGCGGGCGCGAGCCGTTGGCGCCGACGCACTGGAGCTACGGTCAGCTCTGCGGCCTGGTTGGCGCACCTGCAAGCTATATGCGCCAGCTACCCGCGCCGCTGGCGGCGATCAACCTCCAGCACGGGCTTCTCAACCATAACGCCGAAATGGTCAAAACCCTGGAGATGGACGATGGTCGCGTCGAGCTGCGAGCGGTGACTGGTCCTGAATACGGCCGGATCTGGGATAGAGACTTGATTGCTGCCATCATGAATATTGCCGGAAACGGCACCGGCGACACGATCTGGAAAGTTCCCGGTCTGCTCGACTGGTCGACGATGACCCACAATCCCTTCGTCGACATCACGAAGGATACGACGACGCTCTATGCCAGCGATCGCGACGTCTTCGTCTTTCTTTGCGATGACACCCATCCGATCGAAGCCGGGCGACTGGCGAATGGTGAACCGGATTTGTATTTCCGCGGCTTCTATGCCTGGAACTCGGAAGTTGGTTCAAAAACTCTAGGAATTGCAAGCTTTTACCTGCGGGCAGTGTGCGCCAATCGCAACCTTTGGGTGCGCCGTGTCGGCGCGATCAATTGAGTGAAGGAGACTTCTCAGGAAACCAAGAATAGCCTGATGCCCACCCGCCTTACCTTGGCCAGAGATGGCTGCGACCGGGAAACCGGCAGGGGACAATAGCATGTCGGGAAAAGGCGTCATCCGGGTCGAAACCATTGTAGACCATCGGGACGTCAGGGCAAGACGTGTATGGTGAATGCTGGATTGCGTGAAACCCAGATCAGGGACATTTTGCGGGTCATGACGCAGCAATGGTTGACGCGTCATGCCGTGCGAAGGGAAGACTACCCCATAGCGTCTTCCTAAGCTTGGTCGCACGGCCCACCCTTCGTCGAAGGGCCAATGATCGAACGGGTCACCTAACCACGTCGCTTCTCATTGATCGTGTAAACACGGGATCGCCTAAGCGGGCATCGCTCGATGTCCCGTAGGGCGACGGAGCCGCCATATTAGCCAAACGCCCGGGGTAATGCCCGGGACAGCCATCATCAGATGGACGAGTACGGGTGAAACCGACCGGGCAACCGGATGGGGAATCCCCTCTGCACGGGTGAAGGGCGGCGCGTTTGCTGGGTCTTTCAACTTCATAACGGAGGTATGCTGATGCAACCGCTCACCGTAGAGAAGAGACTGGGCTCAATCATCGACCTGTCTCGCCAGGGAAAACGTATCAACGGTCTGTTCAGGCTGCTCTCGGCCCCAACCCTCTGGGAAAAGGCTTATGAGCAGATCGCTCCGAACAAAGGGGCGCTGACACCGGGTGCTGATGCCGAAAACACCCTTGATGGCTTCTCGCTTGAAAGGATGGAAGGGATCATCGCACGGGTCATGGATGGATCGTACCGTTTCTCTCCGGCGCGCAGGCAATATATCCCCAAGGCCAACGGGAAGAAACGCCCGTTGGGCATTCCCACTGCGGATGACAAGCTGGTGCAGGCGGCCGTGAAGATTTTGCTCGAACATGTCTATGAGCCGATCTTCTCGGAACAATCGCACGGCTTCCGCCGGGGGCGGTCCTGCCACACGGCCCTGACCGAAATCAGGCGCACATGGCATGGTATGAAATGGTTGGTCGAGGTCGATATCGTCGGATACTACGACAACATTGATCACAACATTCTGCTTGGTTTGCTGCGCAAGCGTATCGATGACGATCGATTGTTGCAGTTGATCCGGCGGATGCTCAAGGCCGGCTATCTCGAAGACTGGAAGTTCCACAAGACTTTCAGCGGCGCCCCGCAAGGTGGTGTGATCTCGCCGATCCTCGCCAACGTCTAACTCCATGAACTCGATCTGTTCATGGCAAAGATGAAGGATCGTTTCGATAGAGGCCAAAAACGGCGGCGCAGTGCTGCCTATCTGGAAGCTTCGAAAAGGATACAGATCCGCCGCAGGATGATTGATCGACGGCGTGCCAATGGCAACGAGGAAGAAATTCCCCGGCTGCTCGAAGAAATCAGGGAATGGGAGCGGCGACGGCTGGAAGAGCCGTCCCTCGATCCGTTCGATCCGAACTACCGCCGCCTCCGTTACTGCCGTTATGCCGATGACTTCGTGATCGGTGTGATCGGCAGCAAGGAGGATGCCCGCAGCATCATGGATGAGGTCAAAGCCTTTTTGGCCCAGACGCTGAAGCTGGAGGTATCCGCGGAGAAAAGCGGGATCAGGAAGGCGGACGAGGGGGCCATGTTCCTCGGATATCAACTGAAGACGTATGGCGATGGCCGTACAAGGCGCACTGTGATTGGCGGACGTGCCGTCACCGTGCGAATTGCGGATGATCGCATGCAGCTTCATGTCCCGATGGAAAAGCTCGCCCGCTTTGCAGAACGCAATCGTCTCGGAAATCTCTATACAGACCGGGGCGAAGCACGCTGCGAAGTGATCAATAACTCGGACGTTGCGATCCTGACCGGATACAATGCAATGATGCGAGGGCTGGCCGAATATTACAAGCTCGGCACGCTCTGGAAACAGCAGGTCGGACGGCTTTACCATCTTTGGTGGTGGAGCTTTATGAAGACCCTGTCGCGGAAGCACAAGTGTTCAGTCAAGACGACAGCGGAGAGGCTCCGAAACGGGGATCGCCTCGGCTTGTGGTATGAAGGCCGTCACAAACGGCTCTTCATGCAGATGTTCCGCCTCAAAAATGTCGAACCTGCTTCGGCATCTCGGTACGTCGATCACCAAACGCAGACACATATCCACTTCAATGGTCGAACCGATCTTGTTGATCGGCTCCGGGCAAGGGTATGCCAAGCGTGCGGAAGTAAAGATGTGCCAGTGGAGATAGATACATCACGTCCGCAAAATGAGCGACATGCAGGGCACCACTTTGTGGACCCACGTCAAGGCTGCGCGCACGCGAAAGCGTGTCGTGCTCTGCCGCGACTGCCATGTCGCCCACCATGCTGGACGATTACAGGCAAGACTGGATCATATGAATGCAAACGTAGGAGCCGGATGATGGGAAACTATCACGTCCGGTTCCGTGGGAGGGGTAGAGGATCATCCCACCGGGAACCCTCGCCCCTACCCGACGGCACCGAAAACTTCGAGGAGATCACCATCCGTCACTCGAAATTTGCAGCACAGCGCTTCGCCCACGAAGCCGCCCCGGCATTGACGAATTTCGCGAATTCCTCGCCAGCGGCGTTCATCGCCGGCATTCGCGCCGCCCGTGAACGCATCGTCGCCCGAAACGAAGACGATCGCTTGGAGTTCCTGCGCAGGCGCGGTTTCTCGAAGGCCGAAACCGGCAAGATCATCGAGACCGTTCTCAGCGAGGAGGGGAGACTGCCCGAGAGCATTTTTGATTTTGTTCAGGGTATCACTGCGCTGGCACGGGGAAAGTCGCATCAGGACACGCGGCTTGAACTCGAAGGCAAGGCGAAGAGACTGCTTGAAAGCGCTGCCTGACCGCCGGCTCGACTCGCATGCGAAGCAGGAGGCCTATTCGCGCGCCGCAAGCCGAAGTGATATTTCTACCTGGATGGATGGTTCGGCGCCACTCTTTTCCGCCCTGCTTCAGCGCCGAGCAGGCGCCGCGGGATCATCCTCTCCGATCGCCAGTTCGGCGGCGACTTGGTCGCCGAAACTTCTCCAAACCGTCCATCAAGTTTAGATTTTTCTGTATTTGTAAACCGAAAGGCGACAACTAAAGCCTTTCCCAAACCTCATAATTTTCATGGAAATTTGAGCATGCTTCGTCTGGAGCCGTCTGTCGCCTCAAAAGGCGAGGGCGACGGCGCGACAGCAAACAGGCACCGACCTCCTTTCGTGGTGTGTCCCCGAGCCTGTCTTCGCGCGCAGGATCGTCACCCGCATGGGCCGAGACGCAATGCGACTCGGGGCTTCCGTCGCGCTGAACCCAAAGGTGCAATCGGACAAAGCCTAGAGCCTGACTCGTCCCGCCGTAGCAGAGCGAAGGTGGAGGGACGCGCACATCAGACCTGCAGCTGATTGATAGACGATTGATGGCTATATTGTCGGTAGCGAAAACAAGGGGGAGCCGATGAAGACAGCAGCAGGACCCTGGACGAAGGTGCAGCACAGGCCCGAACCTGGCCAATTTGCGGATCAAGGCAGGCCGGGGATTTCGCCTTCGGCCACCCGCCAGACCCAAGGTGTAATCTCGGGCCGCGCCTCGATCATGTCCGCAAGGGCTTGCTCATAGTCGTCTCCAGCGCTCGCCGGCACGATGAACATCGCGATGGGAGCGGGTTTCTGTTCCGGCAATGTCACCGACACGATCGGCGCAGCGCGTGGCAGATTGAAACGCAATCCTTTGACGCTCTTTCGCTTGAGGTGGCTCAGCTTTTCCAGAAGCCGCAGCTCGTGAATATCCTCGAACGGCAGCCAGTGCTCGTTGACCACCATCAGCGCGACCTCTTCGACTGCCGCAATGCCGGCGGCTGAAATGCCAAAGGTGGCGATGACAATCAGATGGAACACCTCGTTTGAGCGCCACAGTTCGAGCTCTGCCGCATGGCGCGCGGCGAGCCGTCGCCATGCGCTCTCCTCAATCATCAGTGGAAAGGGCATATGCCGCACGACGATCCTTTGGCCATCGCGCGCGGCGGAGAACTCCTTTACCTCGGCCACGATCATCATCAGCTTACGTGGACCGGAGCCGGTCGCCTGTACGCCCTTGAGCGCCGCAGCGCGCCGGACGGCGATCCCATCCTTGTCGTCGGCATGAAACACTTCCGGCACGAAGAGCATTTCGCTCAAGGTCGCGCCTCTTGCCGTCATTTGAGCGGCGGCATTGTAAAGGCTTGACCGAACCCGACCCCAGCCGCGTTTGCCCGACCAAGTCGAACGCCATTCGGTCAGTTCACCCGCTTCCCAAAGATAGTGCAGCGTCGCCCGCAGCGACAAATTCCGCGGCTCGCTGCGAATGCTGTGTTCAGACAATTCCGCCGGTGTTCTGGGGGTAGCGCGAGGCCCGCGCTTGGTCAGCGAAAAGTCCAGTTTCAGGTTGGCCTTGCCGTTCGCATCGATCTGGATCGCGTTCCCGACCAGTGCCCCAAGGCCGGAAAGCTCGTAGGGGGGCTCATAGGAGTGGCAGGCGGGATCATGACCCCGTCCCGATAGCGGCATCCGCTTGATGAGATACAGGTCTTCGACCCGCGCTATATACATTGGCGCTGGCGGCTCCTTGCACATGCACATCGGACGCAGCCGCAGCTCGTAGGCATGCGGGAGGAAATCCCGCACATCAGCCGAGGATTCCTCGATCACCCGATCGCCAATCTTGAATGTTCGCACCTCTGTTCTCTCCGTTCCTTCGCCGAAGCTACACGGCGACGATGCGTTTTACTATCGAAAATTCGTCAGTAAAATCTTGCGATGTGGGTGAGGCCTGCCCAGGGATGTGGTTTCCGTCCGCGCAAGGCGGTGAACGGGACACATTGGAGCCCCCGCGGCGGAGAGTGAGAGATTGGCGAGGAGCGGGGGGAGCGGGCCGGGCTGGAGGGGAATCTTTCGAGGCGCCAGCCGCAGGGTTCGTACCGATGGCTCGAATTGATCGTCACTTTGCCCTGCGCAAGCCGGGCTTTTCCCGTTCCAGGAGGATAGAATGACAATACCCAGATATGGCACGGCCAACTTCGATACCCTACAGTGCGCAGCTGCAGGCGGCCGCATGACGGTGAAGAACCGACCGATGGTCTATACCCATCCGCTCACCGGGGCGCGGTCGCACCTATTGACCATCGATCGCATGGATGGCAACCAGCCGATGCAGCTCCCTGACGCGTTGCGCGTCTGGGTGATGAACGACTATCGGATCGAGCTCGTCGGCTTCAGCGACGGTATGCGCGACAGGCTGCGATCCCTCGGCCTGTTCTCCGAGATGATCGCCTGGAAGGTCCGGTCGTTCATCCCGGCCTCGGATGACGGACAGGCGGTGCTGTCGCGCCTCATCGAACGACATCTTATCGTCGATATCGCCGGTGGGGGTGACCGCCATGCTGCCCGCGTCTGAATTGGCGGATCGTCTCGCGCATCATGCGGAGGCGGTTTGCCGTCATTACCTCTCCGCCGGCCGTAGGGCCGGCAATTACTGGATCGTCGGCGACGTCGCCAACAGCAAGGGCAAGTCGCTTTACGTCCATCTCACCGGCCCTCGCAAGGGCAGATGGACGGACACGGCGACGGCTCAATACGGTGACCTGCTCGATCTGGTGCGCGAGACCTGTGGACTAGTCGATTTCCGCGACGTCGCGGAGGAAGCGCGCCGCTTCCTGTGCGAACCCAATCTGGCGTCGCCCGAAAGGGGCGATACCCTGACCGACCAGCCCATCGACAGACCGGCTGGAGAACGCGCAAGACGCCTGTTCGGTATGACGCTGCCGCTCTCCGGCACGCTGGCCGACAGCTATCTGCGCCAGCGCGGGATTCTGCGCGCGTCCTTGCATTCCGCGCTTCGCTTCCACCCCTCTTGCTACTACCGGGATCTCGTCAGCGGCAGGACCAGCAGCTACCCGGCGCTGATTGCCGCCGTGACCGATCGCGCCGGCATGATCACCGGCGTACATCGCACCTGGCTCGACCCGGGCGGCGAGGGAAAGGCGAAGGTCGACGATCCCCGCCGCGCGCTCGGCGGGCTACTGGGCAATGCCGTGCGCTTTGGCTTTCCCGTCCATGCTCCCGTTCCGGTGATGGCCGCCGGCGAGGGGCTCGAAACCATCCTGTCCCTCTCGCACGTGATGCCCGGCATGCCGATGGTCTCGGCGTTGACGGCCAATCACCTTGCCGCCTTCCGGCCGCCAGCAGGGTGCCTGCGCCTTTACGTTGCCGCCGACGCCGATGCCGCCGGCCGGCACGGCATCGAAGGATTGAGCCGCCATGCGCAGGTGCTCGGCATCCTGCCGCTCGTCTTGACCCCGGAACTCGGCGATTTCAACGAGGATTTACGCCGGCTTGGCCCTGGCCGGCTCCTCGCAAATCTCCGCGCCCAGCTCGCGCCGGAAGACGCGCAGGCCCTCCTGCCCGCGTGAGGCGGGCGTGAATGGAGGACGGGTGGGGAGGCGGCGTGATGGGAGCGCCGGTGCCGTGACGGTCTCGGTTCCGGTGAGGCGCGCCTGCGGGCCTGCCGAGAGGCGACCCTTACCAGGCGGCTGTCGGGCCTTCAGCGGGTCGGTCAGGTTTCTTCCCCGCGCCGGCTTTTACGTCGCATCGGCTACTCCCAAAACCGGTTCCCGCTTTTCGGGCCGATGCGGCAGCCGGCGCTCCTCGCGGGCCAAGAAACCTTCCCTCAGCCGCCCGGCGCTCACGCTGGGCCGCTTCGATGCGCTCGCGGTTCCGGTCCGCCCGCCGCCTGGACAGGGATCGCCGTCAGGCCGCGAGAGGCGCGGCCCAAACCGACGGAGACCATCATGAACCTGACGCTTCCCATCGACGCCGCCTTTGAGCCCCACCACGCGGCCTCCCCGACCGACCGCTTCATCTACGAGATGCAAGTCTTTGGCTACCGCCCGCTCCAGGACGAGCCGGATCCGCGACCGCTGCCCGAGGAGACGATGGTCCAGTCGGCGCTGACCACGGTGTTCGAGGCCCTGTTCGAGATGCTCGGCGATACGCGGCTGGAGCCTGATCTCGAAGATCTTCTCTGGTCGACGGTCAACCTCTTCCACCGCGCCGGCGAGCGCATCCAGCGCGAACTTCAGCGCAACGAGGATGCTCAGCGCATAGGCCAGCGCGAGCAGGACGGCTCGGAGGTCAAGAGCGTCGAGCTTGAACGGCATGTCGCCGAGGGCGTCACACTCCTCGAACGCCGCAACGCCTTCGAGTTCATGCGCGACTATGCAGCCGATCTCTTCGAGGCTGAAACCGGCTCGGCATGGCGGCCGCGCACCGGCTCCAAGGTCAACCACGCCAACATGACCGCGGCGATGATCGACTCCAGAGATTTCCTCTCTGCCCGCCGGCACGCCGAAAATACGGTGCTGATCCCGGCCGGCACAAAGATCGCCTTTGGCGGCGGCATGGACTACAACGATCACGACCGGATCTGGGCGGCGCTCGACAAGGCCCATGCCAAACACGCCGACATGATCCTGCTGCACGGCGGCTCGCCGAAAGGCGCCGAACGCATCGCCGCCTGCTGGGCGGAGGCCCGGAAGGTCATCCAGATCGCTTTCAAGCCCGACTGGAACAAGCACGCTAAGGCCGCCCCATTCCGGCGCAACGATGAGATGCTTTCGGTCATGCCATCAGGCGTAATCGTCTTCCCCGGCTCCGGCATCACCGACAACCTTCGCGACAAAGCCCGTCGGCTCGGCATCAATGTCTGGGAACTCAAAGGAGACGGCGCGTAAGCGCCGTTTTCTTGCAAATCTGGATATTATGGAGATTGATGAAGGAGCAAGCTTATGCGGCAGTTCACAACAGGCGATCTCAACAAGCAGGTGGGCGACGTCACCGACGCCGCTTCACGCGAACCCGTCGTGCTCACCAAGTACCGGAAACCCCGTTTTGTCTTGATGAGCTATGAGCACTACGAGCGCATGCGCACCGGTGGTGACCCGCGCCAAGCCCATCACGTTTCCGAGATGCCGGAGGAGCACCGCGGGCTTTTCCTGGCCGAGATCGACCGGCTGGCGCGCGGCGAGGGCTACGACGATGAGCCGTGAGTTCCTGCCTGGTCAGGTGATCGACTACCCCTATCTCTGGGCATGGCAGCACGAGCGCGGCGAGACCGAAGGCCGGAAGCTCCGGCCGATCTGTGTCGTCGTCGCTGTCCGTGGAGCGAATGACGGCCTTACCCATCTCGCACTGCTGGCGATCACGACCCAGCCGCCGCAGGCCGAGGATCGCCTTGGAAGTTTTCGATATCGAGTGTCGACGGGCTGGCCTCAGCGACCTCAAGCACTGCTGGATCGTCGTTGACAAATACAATTACGATGTCGCCGAACGATCCTGGTACATAGAGCCGGATGGAAAAGCACTCGGTCGCTTCAGCAAAGCCTTCATGATGAGGATTGCCACAGCTTTCGGCGAGGCCTCGCGCAAATCGGGCCGCCGTGTCAATCGAACGGAGTAGGCCGGCACTGATCAGGCGTCACTTCTCTTTCCACTAAGGCAACGCTTGCATTTCTGGGAAATTGTGTACACATTTCCCACTCAACCGGAGCCTCGCCATGCCTCAATCGCGACAACAGACAACATCCCCCCGCCGTGTCGGCGTGCGGGAGTTTCGCGGCAATTTGACTTCCTTCCTCAAGCAGGTCGAAGATGGGCAGAGGTTCGTCCTGACATCCCATCACAAGGTTGTCGCGGAAATCGGGCCGCCGTCATCGGACGTCGTTGCACGCAAACCCGGCGCGTTGCGCGGGAAGATCAAAGTTGCCGATGACTTCGACAGTCTGCCGGCGGGTGTTCTGACGTCCATGGAAGACGGGACGTGAGGCTGCTGCTCGATACGCATGCTTTGTTGTGGTGGCTGAACGACGACGAGAAGCTGGGAAGCCATGCACGTCGCCTGATCTGTGACGCTGAGAACGACGTCCTCGTCAGCGCGGTTTCTCTTTGGGAAATCACCGTGAAGCTGCGGATCGGCAAACTTGATGCCGACATAGATGAGATTCTTGCGATCTTGCCGGATCAGGGATTCGATCGGCTGGATATCACAGATGCGCATCTTATCGCTCTTGGTGCTCTTCCGCTTCATCACCGCGATCCCTTCGATCATCTCCTCATGGCGCAGGCCGTGGCGGAGGGAGCATATTTCGTTTCGCAAGATCAGAATGTCGCGCTCTACGGCATTCCGTTCGTAACCTGCTCGGATCCTGTCGCCTTGTGATCGCCGACGGACTTGGTTCCACCAACGAAGCCGGCCCCGACCGCTCGGATGGCCCGCTTGCCGACGGTGGGGTGCCAGGCGGATACCAACGCTTCAGAAGACCGGGCTGCGGCAGGCGAGTTGGCGAAGCCCGTATCGAAGCCCCATGCGAACAGCTTCATCCGATATTGCTGTACGGTCTGTAGGCGGCAATTCGGGCACTGCTTCAATCTCGCGGTCGACAAAGGTGTCATGTCGGCAGCGGGCGTGCTCATCCGCATGCAGCAGCTGTGGCTGGCGGGGGCATGACGTCGGCCTGGATGGCGGCGAAACGTTCAGAGGCACTTGGCCAATATCCCGCAGCGCTGTACCGGGCTGCCATGAGGGTTTCGCGCCCTTCAGTTGCCCCGAACCATTCCCGTTTTATGTCGCTCGTATAGACGACCGCCTGCTTTAGCGGCCAACCCCTGAAGGGGTAAGACTCGCCCAAAAATTTTTCAAAATTCGATTTCGGTTGTTTCGTCATGGCGGAAAATAGAATTTTGCAAAATCTTCGGCCGAGCTGACCGCAGCAGGTCGGCCGTCTCTTCGTGCGCCATCGGGAATGGTCCCGAGCAACCGAAGGAGACAGAACCATGGCCACCACAATCGCAACGCTCACGCAGAAGACCGACGGAATCCTCGAAGGCGTCTTCGCCACCATCCGGGTCAACGCCCCGATAGCCATCATCCCGAACGCCAACAAGGCGAGCGAGGAAGCCCCGGACTACCGCGTCATCCACCGCAAGACCGGCTTCGAGATCGGCGCAGGCTGGAACCGCATCGCACGCCAGACCGGCGAGGAATACCTCTCGGTCAAGTTGGAGGCTCCCGAGATCGGTGTCATCTTCGGCAACCTGGCCCAGGCACCCGGCGGCGACCCGAGCAAGAAGGTGATCCTCTGGAACAATCCGAACTGAACGGCAAGTGTCGGCCCCGAGTGATCGGGGCCGGCTCCCATCGAGAGAAGGATCTATCCATGGCTAAAGTTCTCAATGCGCGTGTCGTCGGGCGCCAATCCGGACCCGATTGACGCTATATCGGTAGACACGATTTTTCGGAAATCCATTCGTTATCGGACGCGATGGCACGCGAGCCGAAGTGATCGCCAAAATACGCAGAGTGGGCGCCGACCCAACCGCCCATCGTGGCTGCGTTGCCGGAGCTGGCTGGCAAGGACCTCGTATGCTGTTGCGCGCCGCTACCTTGCCACGGTGAAGTGCTGCTGGAAATGGTGCGGCGATACCTCTGCGACGAAGTCTGATCGTACCAGGATGATGGCGGGCTTCGAGCCCGCCGTTATTCTTCTGGTGCCACACGAGACCAAGGACTGTCTGCTCAGATACCCAAGTATGCCATGAGGGGCTCGTGCCGCTTCAAGGTCACGCGGCCCCTCCAATTTTGCCTCCGCTCCGTTGCACTGCGCTCCGACAAAATCGGCACCTCCGCGCGCCGCCTTCGGCGGTCGCTACGCGAACCTTGACCCGACCCGATCCTCACGACCCTCGGCGCCATCTTTCACGTCTAACCAAGGAGATGACGACGATGACGAACGCACTCGAAATCCACATCGAAGAACTGCGGTCCGAACTGAGGGAATGCATCGATCCCGACGAACGTCGCGAGATCGAGGTCGAGCTCGAACTGGCGCGCGCCGAGCTGGTCGTCATTATTGCCGAGCAGGATCGCTGGCTCAAGGCGGAGCCTCCCTTCTGAGGCGGCTTTTGCCGCATCCGTGAGCTTTGTCAGACGGATCGACCGGCCGACCAAGCTGTCAGGGACTTCACCCCACGACACTCCCCGCCGGCTCACGCCGGAATTGGTCGCGTTCCCTTCGGGTCCACGGGTCTCTTCTCTCTCTCTCTCTCTCTCTCTTTCTCTTTCTCTGACGTCCTATTCTGCTCCAGCAAATCCGACGTCAAGGACGGCGCGGTCTCCCCCAATTTTTCCGCCGCTGCGTTGCACTGCGCTCTGGAAAAATCGGTTCCCCCGCTTGCAAGCCGCTTCGCGGTCCTTGACCCCTCTTTGCAACAGAGCGGCCGATCTCCGTCATCAAGATGAAGGAGATCCACTATGACATCCGATCAGAACCTCATGCTCTACGCCAAGCTCGCCGGCTTCCGGCTCGTCGTCCTCGCAAATCGCGTCGGCTGCGACACCGATTTCTTGCAAGAGCTTCATGACCGCCTGGTTGAAGGACTTGAGGCGGCAATCGCTCGCATCCAGACCATCATGGCATTGGAACGAAGCGTCCTTACCGGCGACGAGGAATTCGCCGCCTATCAGCTGGACGGCGAGACCGAGATTTTCGGGCGCTTCACCATCGGCTTGTTGGATGACCTCGAAATTGATTTCGACACGCATGAATACCGCATTAACGGCAGTGACTGGATCAACGCCTTGACGGCCGATGATACGGGCGTCGATATCGATTGTCCGGAATTGATTGCGTTGACGGAGGACGAGCTCGGCTCGCTGGCGCAAATCGTAAAGGATATCACACGGGAAACCGGAATCCCCATTCATGCGGTTCGTGTCGTCTAGGGCCGGTGGCATCGCCAGGATCCGGATCAAATCTTAGACGCGGAGAGGTGGCAAAGGCTGCCTCTCAATTGGGGATGGTTCAGGCCGATCGCGTGAGCGACAAGTTCGCGGGGGGTCTGCGCTTGACTGTCAGGATAACGGTCCGAACTGCGGAACGCCGATCCGACCGAACATAGCCAGATCCAAGCTGAGCTCGAACAGGCCCAAGTGGGCCTGATGGCGGCGGTCGCCGGGCAGGAGGCCGCCACCGATGCCGAGCCTCCCCGCTAGGGAGACTTTGCCGCCTCGCCAGGCCCGGTACGCTGGATCGACCGGTGCCCCCGGGCTCGAAGCTTTGCTTCGGCCTGCCGCTCCTACCGTCGTCTATCGGCAAAGGCATTCCCGCTGCGGATATGATCTGGTTCTGTAGCCTCGCGCCCTCTTGGCACGAAGCAAGTTGAGAAACATCGACACCGCCTCTTCCTCCCGATCGAAATGGTGAAGCATCGACTGTCCCCCGGAGCCGATCCGTCCCCAACGGCGTGTCAGACAGAGTGTGCCGAACAGCGTCGGCTCGATGGACAGCGCGTAGTATGGCGCCATGTTCCTTGTTGCGTCCGTGCGTTCATATAGAGATGGTAGGGTTGAGCGAGCATGGCGAGAGAGTCGCCGATCGAGAAATTCAGGTCCAACGACAGTTTTGAATCCGTTGCGCCGCAGCGATTCATTTCTGTGATCGATTGGTAATCCGGTCGGACCACCTTTCGGGCGAACCGCCTGCGGCGTCGGGCTCTACTCGCGTCGCTTGCGCGCCGCTCCCGTAGCCCGCTACGCGGGCTCCGCCTCTGGTCACGATCCCTTTCGCAAGGGGCCGAGCCACCGCATCGATGTCCCAATCCTTGTTTTATATGCCAGCGCCGATTGGACTCACGCAAGCGAGATAGTTAAACGCGATTAGAAGCGAACCGATCGGCTCCGGTTTGGTAGCGAGGATGCACCGATGACTACGGAACCGCCGTCCAGCAACGTCGCCAACCGGGCTTCGGATGTAAACCCGTTCGCCTGCCTTCTCTGGTTTTTGGCGCGATTGCCCTTTGTCATCCTGCGCGGCATTGTCGGTGCGCTCTTTTACAGCATCTGGTATCTGGCCTTTTACGTGCTCTGCATGTTTCGGTCGTTCACCGGGATGATGGTGCCGGCGGCGATCGTGCTGGTTCCGCTGTCGATCGTGGTATTCGCGCATCCCGAAGCTGCCCGCGGCAGCCCGTTCTGGGCATTTGGTCTGATGGGATTGGGCTTCGTCGCTCTTGCCCTCGGCTATACGCTCTTTGTCGACTGGATCACGCCGTCCGGCGCTGAGGATCCGTTCGAGCGCTATCGCCGATCCGATCGATAGCCTCGCCGCATCGCTCGCTTTTGGCGTATTCGCCGGTTACGTTCTCTGTCGAGGAATAAGCAGGACCAACGCCCCAGGAGATCACATTTATGTCTGTAATCGAGAAAGCCGCAGCCGCAACAACGGCAATCCAGGAGCACGCGAGCAAAGCCTTGGACGTTTTGCAGTATGGCTTCAACGGCCGCATCGTGAACGGCTTCGGCATCTACGCCGATCCTTCAGGCCGCCATAGCAACCTTCTCGAAGCGCGCAAGGCGATCGACGCGGCACTTGAATTGATGAAGGCCACAAAATGGCCGACCGAGGCCGAATACGATCTCGCCGAACAGTCCTGAGCCTCACGGGTTGAGCTTGACGAAGCGGTTGGTCTTCGCCGCCGCATTCATGTCTTTTCGCCGGAAGTAGATCGCCCGTCCGCAGCGGATCGGGCTGTGGCCCTGGACGATAATGATCTGCTCGTCCTTGCGCATCGACTGGGTGATCTCATGGGGCATGATCAGCGGCCGTCGCTGGAAATTGACATTCTCCGACTTGCGCGATGCGCTGTTCTTCGTATCCCAGCCGATGTTGCGGGAACTGCCCTTCACCTCCACTGTCATCTCGCCGCACTGCGCCGACACGTTGCGGGCGGTGTCGAGCGCCTTGATCGCCGCATAGGAGGTGAAGGCGCAGCCGTCGATCCATGACGTGGCGCCGTCCTTCCCGAAATGCCGCTCCAGCTGCCCGACCGACTGGTACATGAGCATCATCGATATCCCGTACTTGCGGCCGCGGTCGCGCGCCTCCTCCAGAACGCGCATGTAGCCGAGCAGATCGACTTCATCGAGCATGAAGAGCGCCCGACGCCTGAACGCGCCATCGGCCTGAATCATCGCATTGATCAGCGCGCCGATAATCACCCGGCCGATGCCCGGATAGGATCGCAGGATTGATGCCGGGATATTGAGAAAGACGTCCTTCCTCCCGCTGACGATGTCGCTGGACTTGAAGGCATTGCCGCAGACCAATGCCGCATAGCTGTCGAGCGAGAGCCATTGCGTATCCTTCGACGCGGTCGAATAGACGCCGGAGAACGTCTGTTCAGTCATGTTGGTGAACACACCCAAGGTTTCGCGGATAAAGGCCGAGCCGGAATTCTCCTGAATGTCGCGCAGCATCGCCAGCACCGAAGGCTCGGGCTCGGAAACGATCTGGCGCAGGCTGCGCAGGTTTCGCCTTCCGGCATATTCCGGTGACAGCATCACATGGGCAAGCAGCCCTGTCAGAAGATTGTGCGCCTGGCTCTGGAAGTAGGAGCCGGTCGAGCTTTCGAAGCGCACGCTCTCGGACAGCAGCATATGGGCGACGCCGACGATATCTTCTTCTTTCTGTTTCGATGTCTCGATCCCGTCGAGCACGTTAAACCCCATGATCGGGTTCGTCGGATCGAGCACCATGACCTCGCGGCCGAACACGCGGGTGCGATGTTCGACCACCATTGGCGCGACCTCTGTCGAAGGGTCGAGGCAGATCAGCGGTCCGGTATAGCGTAGCGCCGTCGGCACAACGTTGCTGGTGGTCTTGTATCCGCCCGATCCGGCAAAGAAGAGCATATGGGTGGAATCGAAATCCTGCCCGTAGGTAAGAAGGGGCGCCTTGCCGCCTTGCCCCCAGGTCGAACTATCGTTCGGATCGAAGGGCAGCTCATGGACGATTTCCTTGTCGACGCGATAGCGCTCGCCGATGACGATCTCGCCATCGGCAGGAAAGAGTTTGCCCGCCGCTGACATTGAAAGCCAGTCCGCGTCGCCAAAGGTCGCACACCGCGCCCGTTTGACCTGTTCGGAAACGACGGTGGAAATGCGGGCCGATACCGCGACCGCCATGAAACCACATAACGCACCAATCACGACGACCATGTCGAGATAGGAAAGAGCATAGTCCCAGGTGACGACACCACGTTCGACCGACGGAGCTAGCCGCCCATACTCTCTGAGGCTGTAGAAGCCAACCACAGCCAAAAAGCACAGCAGGCTCACCATGGCGATCGGCCGGCGGCGGTGCATTGGCAAGGCCCAAACCGTCAACAGCCCGGCGAGTGGCCCAAACGATAGCGCCGGCATCGGCGCCGCACGCAGAAACCAGTATTCGGTCTTGCCCGACATGCCGGCAGCCAGTCCCGACCATCGCCAGCCGACGATGTAGACGGTGATCGCGGTAACAGCGATCGGCACAAGCACGAGCAACAGGCTCGGATGCAATCTTCCCTTCAATGCCATTCCGCCATCTCCTCGGTAGGTGCGACATCACTCTTCAACGAGGAGGCCCCGAACGCCTCTGCGCCGATATCGCGCAGCCGCCGATGCTCCGGCGAGCCCGTTGCCACTCTCGCCAGTTCGAGCAGGCCACCGAGCACGAACGCCCGGTCGGCCTTTGACAGGCCCGCTTTGACGACGATGCCGCCGAGCAGGAACTTTTCCCGCGCCTCCCGTTTGCGGTCAGCGGTCATCTGAAACCTCCGACGGCGATCCAGCGCTACCATTTGCTGGTCGACGCGTCGGAGCAGGAGCGCCACCGGCCCCTTTCTTCTCCTCTTTTCGAAATCGCGCGGCGATCTCTTCGAAGATCCGATCCACCTCCTCGTCTGCGATCTCCATCTCCGCTAGCCCCGACTTTGTGGCGGCTCTGGCAAAGCGCTCGGCGGATTTAACTATCATAAAACGTCTGCGTTCTCGGAGCTTCTCTATCTGGGTATCGAGATCGAAAATCGATGATTTTACGGCCATTGGCGATTTTTCCTTTCAACAAAAATAACTTCAACACGCCGATTATACTAACTATAATACGATAGTTAAATAGACTATTTTGCATCAACCCAAAACGTCGCAGCCGGAAGTCTTAGCCGTGGCCGTGTTCCGGAAAAGCGGCATCGGCCCTGCGGTCCGATCGGTTTGAGGGCGCAATATACGTCGCTGCCGCGACGTGCTTGGACGATGTGGAGACACGGCAGTGGCGATCATGTTCGTCAGAGCGCAGGTAATCAGCAGGGGAGCGGGACGCAGTATCGTCTCGGCGGCCGCCTATCGCCATCGCACCCGGATGATGGACGAGCAGGCGGGCACCTCCCACAGCTATAGGGGCGGGGCAACGGAGCTGGTGCATGAGGAACTGGCGCTGCCGGGGGATATTCCGGCCTGGCTCAAAATCGCGATCGACGGAAAATCCGTTGCCGGCGCCAGCGAGGCGCTCTGGAATGCTGTCGATGCTTTCGAGACGCGCGCCGACGCACAGCTTGCCCGGGAGCTGATCGTTGCCCTGCCGGAAGAGCTGACGCGGGCGGAGAACATCGCCCTGGTGCAGGAATTCGTCCAGGGCAATCTGGCTTCGAAGGGCATGGTTGCCGACTGGGTGTTCCATGACAAGGACGGCAATCCTCACATCCATCTGATGACGACACTGAGGCCTCTGAAGGAGCAGGGGTTCGGACCGAAGAAGGTGGCGGTGGTAAACGAGGATGGCGAACCATTGCGGGTCGTCACGCCGGATCGCCCGAATGGCAAGATCGTCTACAAGCTATGGGCCGGTGACAAGGAAACCATGAAGGGGTGGAAAATCGCCTGGGCGGAGACAGCCAATCGCCATCTGGCGCTTGCCGGCCATGAGATCCTTCTCGACGGCCGCTCCTATGCCGAACAGGGCCTCGACGGGATCGCGCAGAAACACCTGGGGCCGGAGAAGGCGGCGCTCGCCCGCAAGGGGATCGAGATGTATTTCGCCCCTGCCGATCTCGCGCGCCGGCAGGATATGGCCGACCGCCTGTTGGCCGATCCGGAGCTTCTGCTGAAGCAGCTTTCCAATGAACGCTCCACCTTCGATGAGCGTGATATCGCCAAGGCACTGCATCGCTATGTCGATGGTCCCGTGGACTTCGCCAATATCCGCGCACGGCTCATGGCCTCGGACGATCTGGTGCTTTTGAAGCCGCAGCAGATCGAAGCCGAGAGTGGGAAGATATCGGAGCCGGCAGTGTTCACCACGCGGGACATCCTGCGGATCGAATATGACATGGCGCAGTCGGCACGCGTTCTATCGCGGCGGCACGGCTTCTCTGTGTCCGATGATGCAGTTGCTGCGGCGGTTGAAAAAGTAGAGACACAGGATCCGCAGAGACCCCTCCGCCTCGATCCCGAGCAGGTCGATGCTATCAGGCATGTCACCAACGACAATGCTATCGCGGCCGTCGTCGGTCTCGCCGGCGCCGGCAAGTCGACCCTGCTTGCCGCAGCCCGTGTCGCCTGGGAGAGCGACGGCGGCCGGGTGATCGGCGCAGCACTGGCCGGGAAAGCGGCCGAGGGGCTGGAAGACAGTTCCGGCATCAAGTCCCGGACACTGGCGTCCTGGGAGCTGGCATGGGCCGGCGGCCGCGATTTGCTCGAACGCGGCAATGTGCTGGTCATCGACGAGGCCGGCATGGTGTCGTCGCAGCAGATGGCCCGCGTGCTGAAAATCGCCGAAGACGCCCACGCGAAAGTCGTCCTGGTCGGCGACGCGATGCAGCTTCAGCCGATCCAGGCGGGTGCGGCGTTCCGGGCGATCACCGAGCGGATCGGCTTTGCGGAACTTGCCGGCGTGCGCCGCCAGCGCCAGCAATGGGCGCGCGATGCGTCACGGCTCTTTGCCCGCGGCGAGGTCGAGAAGGGTCTCGATGCCTATGCGCAGCACGGCCATCTTGTCGAGGCAGCGACGCGAGATGAAATCATGGGGCGGATTGTCTGCGACTGGACGGAGGCGCGTCGGCAGGCGGTCCAGAAGTCAGCCGTGACAGGCAATGATGGACGTCTTCGCGGTGATGAGCTTCTCGTGCTCGCCCACACCAATGATGACGTGAAGCGGCTGAACGAGGCGCTGCGGTCGGTGATGACGGGAGAGGGTGCGCTGGGGGACAACCACTCTTTCCAGACGGAACGCGGCGCGCGGGAGTTCGCTGCCGGCGACCGGATCATCTTTCTTGAGAATGCCCGCTTCGTTGAACCGCGCGCAAGGCGCCTCGGTCCGCAATATGTGAAGAACGGCATGCTCGGCACGGTCGTTGCCACCGGCGACAAACGCGGCGACGCATTGCTCTCCGTGCGTCTCGATAATGGCCGCGATGTCGTCATCAGCGAGGACAGCTATCGCAATGTCGACCACGGCTATGCGGCGACCATCCACAAGTCTCAAGGGGCTACCGTCGACCGGACCTTCGTGCTCGCGACCGGCATGATGGATCAGCATCTGACCTATGTGTCGATGACCCGCCATCGCGATCGCGCCGACCTCTATGCGGCGAAGGAGGACTTCGAGGCGAAGCCGGAATGGGGCCGCAAGCCTCGGGTCGATCATACCGCCGGCGTCACTGGTGAACTCGTGGAAACCGGGCTCGCCAAGTTCCGGCCCAATGATGAGGATGCTGACGAAAGCCCCTATGCTGAGGTGAAGACTGATGATGGAGCAGTACATCGTCTCTGGGGCGTGAGCCTGCCGAAGGCGCTGGAGGATGGGGTTGTCTCGGAGGGCGATACGGTGACCCTGCGCAAGGACGGCGTCGAACGGGTCACGGTAACCGTGCCTGTCATCGACGAGAAAACGGGAGAAAAGAGGTTCGAGGAACGGACGGTTGATCGCAATGTCTGGACGGCCAGGCAGGTTGAATCCGTGGAGCTTCGCCAGCAGCGCATCGAGCGGGAAAGCCATCGACCGCAATTGTTCAAACAGCTTGTGGAGCGCCTGTCGCGTTCCGGCGCCAAGACGACGACGCTCGATTTCGAGAGCGAGGAAGGTTACCGCGCACACGCGCAGGATTTCGCGCGGCGGCGGGGGATCGACAATCTCGCTCAGGCTGCGGCCGGAATGGAGGAGGGCGTTTCCCGGCGGCTGGTGTGGATTGCGCAAAAGCGCGAGCAGGTGGCGAGGCTTTGGGAGCGGGCGAGCGTGGCGCTTGGCTTCGCGATCGAGCGAGAGCGGCGCGTTTCCTATAACGAGGTCCAGAGCGAAACCCTTGCAGCCGAAATTCCGGGCAGCGGAAAGTATCTGATCCCGCCCACCACCATGTTCGCCCGCAGCGTTGACGAGGATGCGCGCCGGGCGCAGCTCGGTTCGGATCGTTGGAAGGAACGGGACGCAATCCTCCGACCGGTCCTGCAGAAGATCTATCGCGATCCCGACGGTGCGCTTGTCCGCCTGAACGCGCTTGCGTCCGAGGTGCAGATTGAGCCGCGCAGGCTCGCCGACGATCTTAAGGCCGCGCCAGACAGGCTCGGGCGTCTCCGCGGTTCCGACCTTGTGGTCGATGGCTGTGCTGCTCGTGACGAGCGCAACGCGGCCACAGCTGTTCTGTCGGAATTGCTGCCACTCGCCCGCGCCCACGCCACCGAGTTTCGTCGGCAGGCCGAGCGCTTCGGCGTCCGCGAGGAGCAACGCCGCGCCCATATGTCCTTGTCGATCCCGGCATTGTCGAAGCCGGCAATGGCGCGCCTTGTCGAAATCGAGGCAATCCGGGACCGGGGCGGGGATGACGCCTACAAGACGGCTTTCACCTATGCCGTCGAGGATCGCCTGCTGGTCCAGGAGGTCAAGGCCCTCAACGATGCCTTGACGGCACGTTTCGGCTGGAGCGCCTTCACTGTGAAGGCCGATGCTGTTGCCGAGCGCAACATGGCCGAGCGCATGCCGGAAGATCTTGTTCCCGAGCGCCGCAACAAGCTCACCCGCCTGTTCACCGTCGTCAGGCGCTTTGCGGAGGAACAGTATTTGGCCGAACGGCAGGATCGCTCGAAGATCGTTGCCGGCGCCAGCGTCGAAGCCGGAAAGGAGACCGCACCTGTGTTGCCGATGTTCGCCGCCGTGACCGAGTTCAAAACGCCGGTGGAAGAGGAGGCCCGGACCCGCGCAGCCGATGCCGCGCACTATCGTCATCATCGCTCCGCGCTCGCCGAGACTGCGACCTCAATCTGGCGCGATCCCGCCGGCGCTGTCGCAACGATTGAGGAACTCGTCGTCAAGGGTTTTGCTGGCGAGCGGATCGCTGCGGCTGTCGGCAACGAACCCGCTGCCTATGGCGCCCTGCGGGGCTCCGATCGCATCATGGATAAGATGCTTGCCGCCGGAAGGGAACGGAAGGAGGCACTGCTGGCGGTGCCGGAAGCGGTCGGCCGCGTGCGCTCGCTCGGCGCGTCCTGGATCACTGCCCTCGACACCGAGACCCTGGCCGTCACCGAGGAGCGGCGGCGTATGGCGGTTGCCATTCCCGGTCTGTCACCACCGGCGGAGGCTGCGCTCGGACAACTGGTGACCGACATGAAAATGAAGAGGCAGAAAGACAGGGTCGCGAAAGTCGACGTTACCGCCGGCTCACTCGATCCGCGCATCCGTGAGGAGTTCGCCGCCGTCAGCCGGGCGCTCGACGAGCGTTTCGGCAGGAACGCGATCCTGCGCGGCGAGAAAGATGTTGCCAATCGCGTATCTCCGGCACAGCGCCGCGCCTTCGAGGCGATGCAGGAACGCTTGCAGGTCCTGCAGCAGACGGTACGGGCGCAGAGTAGCCAGGAGATCGTTTCAGAACGCCAGCGGCGCGCCATCGATCGCGCTCGCGGTCTCACCCGATAGTCATTTTGGAGAAGCGGAAGGAAAAGCATATGGCAGACCAGGAAACCTCTTGCGACGCGCTCGCCCGCGCCGAGATCGCGATCGAGATCCTCAACCAGGCGCGTGCGATCGTCGCACCCAGCGTCTATGAACTCGAGGACACGGACGCCCAAGCGGCTGAGGTGCTGCGCCGGCGCGATCTCATCGAGCCGCAGCAAAGCATCCGTATCGCAGTCTCTGATGCGGTCGAAGACCTTATCGGGGTGTGGGGCCGGCAGGACGGCGGTTCTTATCGAGAGTCCAAACTCCCATTGCTAGCAGACCCTGGAAGCGGAGCAATCATTGTCCGATGACCCGTTCTGAGCTCCAGCGCTTTGCCGACAATTGGAACTATATGCTTGGCCGTGTGGAAAAGCGCAACGCCCCGGAAGATCGCATCGCCGCAGTGAGAACGCGTGCCGCCGAGGATGTAAATTTTCTGCTTGTGCAACGGCGCGATGCCGACAGGGAGGAGAATTCACCTCGGGGACGCACGATCTTCCGGCGTCAGGCGGATGCGCTCAACCTGTTCGTCGAACTCTACGCCAATGCTGTGGGCGACAAGTGTGCCGAAATCGAAAACCTGTCGCGGCTTGTGTTCGGCAACAGCTAAGCGGTCTCGGCATCGGTCGATCAGATCAAGGGTGCGCCGAGCGGCGCGGCGATCAGCGGCGAGGTGCGCACGGGCCATCTTGGCGACAGGGGGCCGAAAATGGCTGCGTCGCTCGAACCTTGTGCGTCAAACGGCTGAAGCCCATGCGCCACGTCTTGCGGCTACCCTGGCGGACTACGGTCTGTCCGCGGATTTCGAGCGGCATCGATGTCAGCGAGCATCGAGAGGAACAGGCGAAACAGCGGGCAGAAATCCCCGTCACCACAGATGTCGGATTACTGGCGGCTGAAGGTCATGAGAAAGTCCGTTGTTTGAACGCGGAGCCAGCTCTGAGGCGCGAGCTTGAGGGCATATCGGTTGCAATTGACAGGCGCCCGTCAGCGGCCGACAAGGCGATCTTAGGACGGCAACGCTGGTAGGTTGGCGTCGTCCATAGGGATCACGCCGGAGCAGGGTGTCACGCCACGTCATTTCCACGAGCGCATGAGGGCAGCCCAAGATCGGTCGCACAGGCTAAGTCGCGATCTTGCGCGCGGTGCCCAGTTCGAGATCCGGCAGCAATTACCGGCTCGCTCATTGGCTCCAAGCCATCGGGCGTTTCATCTTGCCGTTGCTGGGTGCGTATTTGCTGATCCCGCGGAATGGGATCCCTTCAGCAGGAAACCACTCAATGGCTCTCGGGGAGTTGGGGGCGAATCTTAACAGCCCGCCATCAAGTAGCGTTCTAATCCCATGGAGCGTTACAAGGTCTCGGGCGAGATCCCGAAAGAGCAAACCATCATCGATGGGCAGAATGATCGCGCATCCATCATCAAGGTCGAGAATACCGAGTGGTTCCGACGAGCCGGGGCGCGGGTTCGAGGCTTAGCCTTGTAAAGCAGATCGCCGAAAACCATGGCGGTCGGCATCGAAAGCGCTCCGTCGGGAACGAAGGTGTCGATCCAGCTCTAAGATGCTGCGAACGGCTGGCCATGTAATTGTGTGGCAATTGTTCGCTCCGAATGTCCGGTCATCGTCATGACCGGAGGCCAACGAGATACATGCCCAGCAATTCGCATTCACGTCGTCGATTTTTCAACCAGCCGCTTTTCAACCAGCCATCCAGGGCAGCGCTCCTGGGGTTTATTGCCTTGCTGATAACGGCAACCGTTTCCGGATGCGCTGCCGTGCCGCTCAAGGAAGCGGGAACGCTTGCCTCCTACGGGAACCTCGGTCCGTCGAAGGGGACGCTCGCCAAGAAACGGCTTTATGTCGACGGGCAGCAGCTGGCACGGGTAAAGACCGTCGCTATCGTCCCGACGGTCTTTTCCTTCAGTGCCGCGTCCAAGATAAAGTCCGAGGCCGACCGGTCTCTGGTTTCCAAAGCTCTCGACCGGGCGCTGTGCGTGGCACTGAGTGACAAATACCAGATGGTCCCGGCTGGCCAGCCGGCGGATCTGACCGTTCGCTCGGTTGTCGCCGACATCGTTCCGACCAACAAGGCAGTTGCCGGGGTCGCGACCGTCGTCAGCGTTGGTTCGGGCTTTGCCCTGCCTGTGAGCATACCGCGCCTCCCCTTCGGCCTAGGCGGCCTGGCGATCGAAGCCGAAGCTATCGACGCCACGGGAATGCAAAATGCCGCAATGCTATGGGCGCGTGGCGCAAACTCCATTCAGGACAATCCCCGCGTTTCCGAAGTCGGGGACGCGTATGGTCTCGCAACGAAATTTGCCGGCGATTTCTCACAGGTGCTGATCGCCGGAAAGGAACCGAAGGGACTGAACCTTTCGCTTCCGTCGAGGCAGCGCGCTCGCTCCTGGCTCGGCGGAAAGCCGAAATATGCAGCCTGTGATGCGTTCGGCCGCGCACCCGGACTGCTTGGCGTGCTCGCTTCGAAGTACGGCGCTCCGCCGCAGTGGACGGAAAGGAAGCCAAAGCCTGCAATGACGCATTGACGGAAGGGCCAGCCTAGGGTTCCGCGGAGGTTTACGGGCGCCAAGGAGATCGACCGGCCTCGCTGGTCGAGGACGGGCGGAGACAGTGCCGGAACCCCGCGGCATTGCTCTGCCCGCCAGCACTTTGCCTGCGGGGAGCGTCAGATCCCGATGATCTGGCCGAATGGCGACTTGCCTCCGTTGACAAGTGCTCGATCCATCCAGGAAGACGTCGCAGGGGACGACCTGATGCAACATTCTTTCCTTTGCATAGAGACGTTGTATTCTGATGTCGCCAGACACACTTCGACTTGAGGAAGAGTATGCGTGTCGATCATTTTGAAATTCGTTCGAAGACGGGATCTGGCCTGGCCGGATCGACCGGCGACATGAAGCGTCGGGTCACGGCATGCCGGAACGGTTGGCGCCATCTGAGGTGCGTGGCGTTCAGCGTGATCATCGTTGCCGCATCATCTTTGGGTTCGCCGGCATTCGCCGCCAATGTTCTCGAACGAGCGATCGAGGCCGCTCAGCCCTGCAAGCCTCTGAAGGTCAGGCAATCGGTTCTGGGCGTGAAGGTCGAACTGGGCATCGACAAGCTCGACTTCGTTAGGATCGATACCCTTGAAATCCGGGTTGACGGAGATCTGGCCGAGGCAAGGGCACTCGGCACGCTCGCCTGCAGGACGTCGGACGATGCCCCCCTCCAGGGTGGCTTTTCGGCAAAGGCTCGAATTCATCTGCAGGCCAATCTTGCCACCTGTGTCATGAACGGAAGTTCGATCGAGATCGTCGGGGCCGGTGGTGAGTTCGGTGACGTTGTCACGGCACTCGAACCGGAGATTTCGGCGGCCCTTCGCAAGGGCGTGGAGAATGCGTTGAAGAAGCTCTGCGCGAGCTGAAATCGGAGATGATACGTGAAACGAGGCGAGGTGATCGGTCCCGCAGGCTGGCGGAGCCGCACGTGCTTCAGCGACGCCGCGTCGTCAGCGGAGATAGTGGATGTGCGGCCGGGCGTGATAGGGTGAGGCTTCGACGCGCGCATCCACCGAGAAAACGTCCCTGAGGACTTCTTCGGTCACTACTTCGGCCGGTGTGCCGGACGCAACGATCTTCCCGCTTTGCATAACGATTAGCTCGTCGCAAAACATGGCCGCATGGTTGAGGTCGTGCAGTGCAATGATGCTGGTGACCGGCAGACTGGAGACGAGCCGCATGAGGCTGATCTGGTGCTTGATATCGAGATGGTTGGTCGGCTCGTCGAGGATCAGTTCTTTCGGCGACTGCGCCAGAGCTCTTGCGATATGGGCGCGCTGCTTCTCCCCACCGGACAGGCTCTGCCAGCGATCATGTCGCTTGCCGGTCATGCCGGCCCGCTTCAACGCTTCCTCAACCGCCTGATCGTCGGCGAGCGTCCAGCCGGAAAACATCGAACGGTGCGGAAAGCGTCCGAGCTTGACGACATCCACGACCTTTAGATCGGCGTTTGTTGTCGAATTCTGTTCGACGAAGGCGACGCGCTGCGCGATCGTGCGACGTCCGATGGTCCCTATGTCCTTCAAATCGAGCGAGATGCGCCCGGAATTGGGTCGCTTCAGGCCGGCCAGAAGCCGCAGCAGCGAAGTCTTGCCGGAACCGTTCGGGCCAAGAAGGCCGAGCATCTTTCCCGGTGGCGCTTCGAAGGAGACGCCATCAATTATGGTCTTCCTGCCAATTTTCCAGACGAGGTTTTCGGCTTTGATGCTCATGATGCGCGCTGGAACCGGTAGAGAATGACGGAGAAGAAGGGAACGCCAACCAGCGCTGTGACGACCCCGATCGGCAGGACCTGCTGCGGGATGAGCGCGCGCGAGGTAATGTCGGCAAGCACCATGAAGATTGCGCCGACAATGGCGCAGGCTGGGAGAAGCCGGATATGAAGCGGACCGACGACGAAGCGCGCCGCATGCGGCACGACAAGACCGACAAAGCCGATCGAGCCAACCATGCTGACGATCGTGGCCGTCATCATTGCGGTAAGCGCAAACAGCACGATGCGGACCCTGCCGACGTTGACACCGAGAGATGCGGCCGCTTCGTCACCGAAGGCAAAAGCATCCAGAACCCTGGCATAGAACAGGCAGACGACAAGCCCGAAGCCGACGACGCCGGAAACCAGCATGAACTCCGGCCAGCGCACGCCGCCGAAGCTGCCGAGCAGCCAGAACATGACGTCGCGAGCCTGCTGCGCATTGCCGGAAGTCGTGACCACGTAGGATGTGGCAGCGTTGAAGAGCTGCGAAGCGGCAACACCTGCGAGAATTGTCCGGTCAGCGCCGCCACGCGTACCGTTGGACAGCAGCGCCACGAAAAAGAATGCCGCAAATGCACCGGCAAAAGCCCCGGCCGACAACGAAACCGCACCTGCACCAACGCCGAGAATGACGATGGCGACCGCGCCGGTGGACGCGCCGGCGGAGATACCAAGCACATAGGGTTCGGCGAGCGGGTTACGAAGCAGCGATTGCATGATCGCACCCGACAGAGCCAGTCCCGCGCCGCAGAAAGCGGCCACGAGCGCGCGGCTGAGACGATAATCCCAGATCACGGTCTCGTGGATGCGGTTGAGTTCCACCGCCGTCCATCCCAGCCTGTTCGTGACGGCGGCAAAGGTCGTGGTAAGCGGGATCGGCAGGTCGCCGATCCCGACACTGATGCCGACGACCAGGCCGACCGCCACAAGGGAAGCCAGCAGGAGGGCGCCGAAAGGGGCAGCCTGCTGGAGGGAGCGGTTCGAGGCGGTCACTTGATCAGGCCGAGCGCTTTCAGTTGTTCGGCCACCTGTTCCGCACCGTAGATGGTGCGGATCGTCGGGTTCATGGCCTGGCCGTCCATGACGACGATTGCCTTGTTTTTCACCGCCGGCATCTGGCTGACGGCCGGGTCGCTGTTTAAGAACTTGATCTTGGCCTCCGGCTTGTCGAGTTCCCAGCGGTTGCGGTCGAGATTGGCCATGACGATGATATCCGGATTGGCGGCTATGATGCTTTCCCACCCGAGCGTCGGCCATTCGGCTTCCGCGGTGATGGCATTCTTGCCGCCGAGGAGATCGGCGATGAAGCCGGATGCGGCGTTCTTGCCCCCGAGATAGGCGTCTGCGGAACGTGACTGACTGGAGAACCAAAAGACATAGGAAAGCTGCTTGCCCTCCTTGGATGCGCTGGCGCGCAATGTCGCTTCACGCTTCTTGAAGTCGGCGATCAGTGCCTGGCCACGATCGGCGACATCAAAAATCTGCGAAAGCTCGTCGATCTCCTTGTACAGCATATCCATGTTCCAGAGCCGGTCGCGGCTGCCATACTGGTCCTTGACCTTTTCGGTGCTGAGGCAGGTACTGGGCGAAATGTAGCTTGGTATGCCAACCTTGTCGAAGTCCTCGCGCTTGGCGACCTTGCTCGTCGGTCCGATCAGGCTTGGCAAGGCCGCTGCCACGAAATCCGGGTTCTGCGCCAGAATCGACTCGAAGGTCGGAAACTCGACAGACAGAAGCTTGACCTTCGCATTGGCTTCGGCGAGCTGCGGCAGAACCTTGCTCGGCCAGAATGCGGTGCCGGCCATTTTGTCTTCCAGACCGAGAAGCAACATGATCTCCGCGCTGTTCTGGCCAAGTCCGATGGCTCGCGCCGGAGCCCTGGCGATGGTGACCTTCGCGCCGCAATTGTCGAGCGTCAGCGGATACGTGGTCGGCGCGGACAATGCCGGCGTCGCGATCAGGCCGAGTACGGCGAGCAGTCCGGGAACCGTAAGGGACTTGAAAACTTTCATGAAAACTTCCTGTTCTTCGAACCCCAACATGGGAATTCTAAGGGCGCGGGCGGTATAACCCACTTGCCCGAGGAAAAACAAGAGTAACGCAGTCACCTTTGACAATGGCAGATGCTGGCTCCCGTTCCCCCAACGGCTGAGCTGCTTGAGAAAACGAGGAACCGGTTCGTTCGGGGCGGCTCCTAAACGTAGCACTGGAACTGCCGGCCGATCAGCGACTTCATCGCGTTGCAATGGAAGCGGGGGGCTTGGCGGAGGACTTTCGGGGTATGAGGGTCGGCGCCGAAACGCGGATCCGGTCCTCTGCCGAAACAGCGCCACTTGTGAGCAGATCCAACGCGTTTGATGCAATCTGTTCAAAGGGGACGCGCAGTGTCGTCAGCGGGGTTGGAAGATGGCTGACGATAGGAATATCGTTATATCCAACGACCGAAACATCGTTGGGTACGGAAATCCCAAGGCGCGAAAGACCGGAAAGAGCGCCGATCGCCGTGTTGTCGTTCACGGCAAAAATCGCCGTAGGACGATCTTCCAAGCGCATGAGCTGCTCGGCAGCATCTGCCCCAGTGTCGATCCCGAAGGTCGACGGAACAATGTAGTCCGGACGGAGCAAAACCCCTGCCTCTTCCAGTGCCTGTCTGTAGCCTTCGACGCGTCCGAGCGCGCTGGAGGCGTATGAGGGACCGGCGATCACGCCGATACGACGGTGACCAAGATCCAGGAGGTGGCGTGTCGCCAGATAACCACCCAGCCGGTCGTCGCCAATCGAAGAAAGGCTCCGTCCGTCGGTCCGCAGAGCCAGGACAAGAGGCACGCCCCGGGCCACCAGCTCATCAGGGAAGTCATCGTCCTCGCGGGCGGTTGAGAGAATCAGTCCGTCAACGCCACGCTTTAGAAGTGACTCGGCGGCAAGTCGATCGGCTTTGGGCTTGTCATCGGTCGTTGCGACAATGGCAAAGCGACCGCTTTTGCTGCACGCCTTTGCCAGGGCCTCGTAGAGCATCGCCATGACCGTATCGGTTAGCCGGGGAACAATCACACCGACTGTCATCGTGTTGCCGCGTCTCAGGCTCGCAGCTGAGACATCTCGGACATAACCCATGTCTTCCGCGATCTTGCGAACACGGCGCGACGTTTCGTTGTCGGAGCGGGGAAGCCGCTCATCGAGGATGCGGGATACGGTGGATTTCGAAACACCGGCAGCCGACGCAACATCCAGGATGGTCACCCGTGTCTGGCGGTTGCCTTCTTCTGCCTTTGAATCCATTTCACTTTTTTCCATCTGCAGCGTTCTCGCGATTGAGGCCTCAAGCATGCAATAAAAAAAATGTTGACTCCAGCAAAATCGGAAACGATAGTGGGAACGTTCCCATTAACGATCCCATCGCTGATCGCATAGGCGGACAGCGGCTATCTAGGAGGAGATACCCCGATGCAAGCAATGGATTTGAGAGGCCTCAGCCCGGCACCCGTCACCGCATTCACCCGCGACGGAGAGGTCGATTACGCGGCCAATGCCCGTATCGCCAAGTGGCTTGCCGGCATGGACGGCGTGAAGAGCCTCGTCATTCTTGGCCATGCTGGCGAAGGTACTTTCCTGACCGAGGAAGAGCGCCTGAAGCTCATCCGCACCTATGTTGAAGCGGTCAATGGTCAACTTCCCATCATCGCAGGTATTACCGGTGAGGGCACCAGGGTCGCCGCGGAAGAAGCCAAGAAGTGCAAGGCTGCCGGTGCGACCGGTGCGCTGGTCTACCCGAACCACGGCTGGCTGCGTTTCGGGTTTCAAAAAGGCGCGCCGCAGGATCGCTACAAGGCGATTTGGCAGGAATCAGGCCTGCAGTGCATCCTTTTCCAGTATCCGGATGCCACCAAGGCTTCCTACGATATCGACACGCAGCTTGCGATCGCGACCCAGGACGGGGTCGTTGCCACCAAGAACGGCGTCCGCAACATGAAGCGCTGGTACGTCGAGATTCCGGAACTCAAGAAGGCCAACCCGAACCTGCAGATCCTGAGCTGCCACGACGAATGGCTGCTGCCGACCATGTTCGACGTTGACGGCCTGCTTGTCGGCTACGGCAATATTGCACCGGAGCTGCTGATCGATCTGATCAAGGCAGGAAAGGCGCAAAACTATCCGCAAGCCCGCCAGATCTTCGAACGTCTCCTTCCGGTCACCCGTGCCGTCTATCACCGTGGCTCCCATATGGAAGGAACCGTGGCCCTGAAACTCGGCCTCGTCCATCGTGGTGTGCTTGACCATGCCACCATCCGCGAGCCGCTGAAGAATCTGGGCGAAAAGGCAGAGGTCGAAATCTTCGCCGCCTTCGAGGCCGCGGGCATCGGTCGGGTCGACCAGTTAATCGCAGCGGAGTGATTGAGAACGCCCCCGTCGTTCACACGGGGGCGTCTTCTTAAGGGGAGGAAAATTGCGGTCGTATCCGGGAGTGACGCGCCGCCGCAGTCGCACGGTCTGTTACGCCGTGGATACCTCGCCGACGAGAGAGCCGTTCCTTCCGGATCCATGGCCGTACCCAAAAGGATCCCGAAGTGAGCCATCCAACGTGTAGGTTCGAAGCCAGGCCGGGAGAGGGCCGGGCACAGGGAGGAAAACATGAATATGGAACAGCGAATAACCGGACCGTCACCGGTTGTCGATCCGCAAGCAGAAATCGGCGCCCGCCTTGAACGGTTGCCAGTGACCCGTGAGGTGTTCTGGGCCCGAAACATCGTCGGCGCCGCGACATTCTTTGACGGTTACACCGTAATCGCCATCGCCTATGCGATGCCGGTTCTTGTCCGCGAATGGGGTTTGACCCCGGGTCAGACGGGAATGATCCTGTCGATGGGTTACCTCGGACAATTGATCGGCGCAGTTTGCTTTGGCTGGCTCGCTGAGCGGATCGGCCGCCTGAAAGTGCTGCTATTTACGATCCTGTTATTCGTCAGCATGGACATTGCATGCCTCTTCGCAGCCGGCGCCGGCGTGATGATGGCATTCCGCTTCGTTCAAGGCATCGGGACCGGCGGCGAAGTTCCGGTCGCCAGTGCCTATATCAACGAACTGATCGGCTCGAAGGGGCGCGGCCGCTTTTTCCTGCTGTATGAGGTCATGTTCCTGCTCGGCCTCGTCGGCGCGGGCCTGATCGGCTACTTCATGGTCCCAGTCTACGGCTGGAAGGCGATGTTTATCGTCGGCCTGATCCCTGCAATCCTCATGATCCCCCTGCGCTGGTTCCTTCATGAATCACCCCGCTGGCTGGTCGCCAACGGCCGCTATGAGGAAGCTGACCGTATTGTCACCAGGTTGGAGAACAGTGCCTGTGCTGGCGGCAAGGAATTGCCGGAGCCGAAAGTCGTGGCCGCTCCTGCTCGGCGCAAATCCGACTGGCGCGAGCTTTTCCAGGGCATTTACCTGAAGCGCACGCTGTCGATCTGGGCCATGTGGTTCTGCGCCTATATGGTCGCCAATGGCACGATCACCTGGCTTCCGACCCTCTATCGCCAGACGTTCAACCTGCCGCTTGAAACCAGTATTTTTTACGGCTTTGTCACCTCGGTCGGTGGCGTGATTGCGGCTGTTATCTGCGCACTGCTCATCGACAAGGTCGGCCGTAAGCGCTGGTATATAGGCGCCCTTTTGATCGCACCGATCCCGCTCGTCATCCTCGCCTGGCTGGGTGCGACGTCGGCGACCCAGGTTCTCATCCTCGCCGGTCTCGCCTACGCCATCGTCCAGACCGTAACATTCTCGCTTTACCTCTATTCGGCGGAGATCTACCCGACCCGCCTTCGTGCCATTGGCACGGGCACAGGTAGCGCCTGGCTGCGTCTCGGGTCGTCTGCCGGTCCTATCGCGGTAGGCTGGGTCATGTCATCGATGGGCATCCAGTATGTCTTCGGCGCCTTCGCAGCAATCCTGCTGGTCGGCGCCCTGGTGACGGCCCTCTTCGCGGTCGAAACCAAGGGGCGCGTTCTGGAGGAATTGTCGCCGTAAAATCCACCATCCGCATTCGAAGGACCCGAGAAGGCTTGGTGGGTAACCACCTGGCCTTCTCGCATATGAGGATCCGCAGAATCTCCGGCATCCGTTTGTGCTTTCGCTTGATCGATCTGGGGTTCGATCCCGCTCAAGGCGACCGGCCGAGCTCGTCGAAGGTACGACGCGACTTCTCTCCGGCGCAGTTCCTCGCCTGTTTCAGATCGGAAAGCATCGAGCGAATTCGGACTATGCGGCGACTGCTGCTCCGCGATAGCAGCGCCCTTCAAGGTATCAGGACAGCCGCTCCGCTCAGGCGGCCGGCCCGCAGATCGTCGAGCGCCGCATTGGCATCTGCAAGCCGATAGGCTTTCGTATGGGTGCGCACACCTGCCTGGCGGGCGACGGGGAAGAATTCCTCGGCGTCTTTCCGCGTCAGATTGGCAACCGAAACAACGCTTCGCTCGCCCCAGATCAGGGCGTAGGGCATTGCGGGCAGATCACTCATGTGGATACCGCCACAGACGACCCGGCCCCCCTTGCGCACCACCTTCAACGCCGCCGGCACGAGTTCGCCGACCGGTGCAAAGATAATCGCCGCATCGAGCGCGACGGGTGGGCGCTCGTCCGAGCCTCCAGCCCAGACGGCGCCGAGACCGAGTGCGAAGCGTTGTGCCGCCACATCGCCGGGGCGCGAGAACGCATAGACGTCGCGGCCCTGCCAGCGACAGATCTGCGCGATGATATGCGCAGCCGCGCCGAACCCGTAGAGCCCGATCCCCTTGCCGTCGCCGGCCTTCTTCAGCGAACGCCAGCCGATCAGGCCGGCACAGAGGAGCGGGGCAAGGGCGACGGGATCGGCCTGGCTGTCGAGCACAAAGGCGTAGTCGGCATCCGAAACGACATGGGTGGCAAAGCCTCCGTCGCGGGTATAGCCGGTAAATTGC
This sequence comes from Rhizobium sp. CF142, assembly GCF_000281145.1. Classification (NCBI taxonomy): domain Bacteria; kingdom Pseudomonadati; phylum Pseudomonadota; class Alphaproteobacteria; order Hyphomicrobiales; family Rhizobiaceae; genus Rhizobium; species Rhizobium sp. CF142. Next base: position 91,557 of record NZ_AJWE01000110.1, read on the forward strand.
GGCTCATCGCAAAGATTTTCCTCTCCGCTCCTGCAAAACGAACAGCCGCCGCATGTATGACCGAGCCAGGGCACGCCGACCCTTTGCCCCATGCGCGACAGCGCTATTCCTTCCCCGACAGCCTCGACGATGCCGACGATCTCATGGCCGGGAACGAGCGGCAGCTTCGGGTTCTTGAGATCGCCGTCGCAGACATGAAGGTCGGTCCTGCACACTGCGCAGGCTTCGACCCTCAGCATCAATTGTCCTTTTCCGGGCAGGGGATTTGGCCGGTCGACCGGACGCAGGGGCATCCCGATTGCCTCAAGGATCATAGCTTTCATGAACCGTTCCTCATCTTCATGATGCCATGATCCCGAAGTCGCGGCAAACCGGCATTGACGGTTGTCAAAGACGGCTCGCGCCCGTTCTTCTTCGCTCTTTTGGAGAGTTCCCCTCACGGGAGATGTTGATCCAGCTCAATGAGCCGAGGCGCGTGTCGTGATTAGCTTTGCAGGAGCAGGGAGACCTAGAAATGGATCGTCGTCGCTGGCAAGACCACGCCGCCTTTGTCGTCGGGATATGGCTTATCGCCGCCCCCTGGGCACTCGGAAGCTTCAGCCCGGATTCCGTTCCTCTCGGGGCCGCGGCCTGGAATTTCCTGGTCTGCGGAGTTGCCGTCGCCATCCTGGGCGCGACGGCACTCGCATCCTACCGCTTATGGGAGGAATGGGTTAACCTCCTGATCGGTATCTGGCTTATCGCTTCGCCATGGATGCTCCATGACGCCGAAAAGCCGCCCTTTGTTTGGAATGCATTGATCTGCGGCATTCTTCTCGTCGTCCTCGGCATATCGGCACTTTACGGCACGAAACCGTCCGAGCGCCGCTGAAGAACAGGCCGCGGCGACTGGACCAGCCAATGATGACATTGCTGATGACAACGGAAGCATTCCAGCGCCTCAGCCTGGCGCTTGCGATTGGCATCCTCGTCGGCATCGAGCGCGGCTGGCAGGAGCGCGAGGCGGCACCGGGCGGAAGGGTCGCAGGCATTCGCACCTATGGTCTTTCAAGTTTCCTTGGCGGCCTATGCGGCTTCCTTCAGCCCGCAACAGGACCGATCCTGCCGACGACGGTCTTTGTGTTCTTTTGCATCACAATTCTCGTTTTCAGCTCCATGCAGGCGGCGCGCGACGAGGATTACAGCGCGACCGCTGCCATTGCCGCGATATCGGTTTTCGTGCTTGGTTTCAGCGCCGTGGTTGCCGACATGACGACGACTGCAGCGAGTGCCGTTGCAATAACGGTGCTTCTGGCGGCGCGCGAACCGTTGCATGGGTTTCTTCGGCGGCTGACCTGGCTCGAACTCAGGGCCGCCTTGATCCTGCTGACGATGACGGTCGTCATCTTGCCCATCCTGCCCGACAAGCCGATCGATCCCTGGCAGGCGATCAATCCCTTCGAGCTCTGGATGATGACGATCCTCGTGGGCGCCGTCTCTTTTTTCGGTTACGTCCTGATCAAGATCAGCGGCGCACGTGCCGGAATCCTGATGACCGGCGCAAGCGGCGGCATCGTTTCCTCGACGGCGTTGACACTTTCCTTTGCCCGCCAGTCAATCCAGGTGCCTGCGCTCTCGTCCCTGCTTTCGGCAGGGGCGATGCTGGCTGGAGCGGTATCCCTCACCCGGGCGCTTCTGATCTGCGGCGTGATTGCGCCGGCGGTTCTGTGGGAGCTTGCGCCATTGCTCGCTCCGGCGGCTGCAGCCTTTGCTATCGGTGGCGGCCTCGTCGGAGCGCTGCGGCGTCCGAAAGACAGTCCCGACTTCTCGCCGCGAAACCCGCTCGAGGTCATGGTCGCGCTGCGTTTTGCTCTCGTTCTTGCCGTCGTGATAATCCTGACACGGGCGACCCTGGTCGTCTTCGGAACACGTTCGCTGCCCGTCCTCGCCTTCGTGACAGGATTGGGCGATCTCGACGCGATCACGCTTTCGGTTGCGAAACTGACGTCGATCCAGCTCTCAGCGGATGCGGCCGCCCGTGCCATAGCGGTCGCGGCTTTGGCCAATCTTCTCGCGAAAGCTGTTCTGGCGGCAATCATGGGGAGCCTCGCCTACGCGGTTCGTCTGGCGATTGCAACCGCTGCTGCGGCTCTTGCCGGACTTGCGGGTTTTCTTCTGACATGAGTGCTCGCCGTGACGACTGCCTCCGAGAATTGAGACATGTCAATGCGAGGCTTCGAACGGATGCGAGAGTGATGAGGATCTGGTCTCATTATTTTCCGTTCGGAGTCTCCCAATGAAACAACACCTCTTTCTTCCACTCCTCACCTATCCGGATATGACTTCCGAGTTCATGATCGCCAATGCGGTCGCACTTGCTCACCACATGCAGGCGACACTCACCGTCTGTGCGGTGGAGATCACGATTCCCGATGTTTCCAATGCGCTATCGTCGCTGATCATCGACGCCGCGAAGATGGCGCGGGATGCCGAGGCTCTGAGCCGCAAGCGCGCCTCGGTACTGACCCAAAAGGCGCTCGATCAGGCGAAGGCCGCCTCCGTCGATGTGCGTCTACGCGAGATCAAGGCGGGTGAGCCTTTCGTCGCTGAAGCGCTTGCGGAAGCATCGCGTGCCTACGATCTCGTGCTTCTGGAATCGGCGGGTGTCTCCCGCCCGATCGTTGAGGCAGTCCTGTTTGCCTCCGGCAGGCCGCTCATCCTTTATCCCGCCGCGCCGTTCGGCGGGAGGCTGGATCACGTTGCTATCGCCTGGGACGGCAGCAGGGCCGCCGCGCGTGCTGCCCATGATGCCTCGCCCTTCCTGGAGCGGGCGTCCAAGGTCTGCCTGCTCTCCGTCATCGACGAGAAGCCGGTCAAATTCGATACGGGCGACCATCTTGTCGAGAATCTGCTCAAGAGCGGGGTGATGGCGGAAACGGTGCGAGCGCATGCAGGCAGCGAGCCGGTTGGCGAAGTCCTGCAGACCAAGGCTTTCGAGTGGCGTGCCGATCTACTCGTCATGGGCGGCTTCGGCCATTCGCGCCTGCGTGAATTCGTGCTCGGCGGCGCAACCGAGGCCGTGCTGACCAATATTACACTGCCCATCCTGTTGTCGCATTAAGGACTGACCGGCCATGTTCAAGGATCGTCTTCGCAGCAAGCCGCTCTGGGATCGCATCGTCAATGCCGACGAGGCCGCGAAGCTGATCACCGACGGCATGACCGTCGGCATGAGCGGCTTCACACGAGCCGGCGAGGCCAAGGCCGTGCCGCTGGCATTGGCGGAAAGGGCAAAGCGCGATCCGCTGAAGATTACGCTGATGACCGGCGCATCGCTCGGCAACAATCTCGACAGGACGCTTGTCGAAGCCCACGCCATTGCCCGCCGCATGCCTTTCCAGTCCGATGCCGTCATGCGCAAGGCGATCAACGCCGGCGAGGTGATGTTCATCGACCAGCATCTGTCGGAAACGGTCGAGTTCCTGCGCAGCGGCCAGTTGGCACCCGTCGACGTCGCCGTCATCGAGGCGACAGCGATCACCGAGGACGGCGGTATCGTGCCGACCACCTCCGTCGGCAATTCGGCGAGTTTCGCCATCCTGGCGCCGAAGGTGATCGTCGAGATCAACCTGTCGCAGCCGGAAGCGCTCGAAGGGCTGCACGATATCTATATCCCGACCAGGCGGCCAAGCCGCGAGGCGATCCCGGTCGTGGCCCCGGACAGCCGCATCGGCGTGCCCTTCATTCCAATCCCGCCGGAAAAGATCGCGGCGATCGTCCTCACGCAGAGCAGCGACAGCGCGTCCACGGTGGAGGCGCCGGATGCGGAGACGAATGCGATTGCCGGTCATCTCACCGAATTCCTGCTCAACGAGGTGCGCCATGGACGGCTGACGGAGCGCCTCTTGCCACTCCAGGCAGGCATCGGCACGATCGCCAACGCGGTGCTCCAGGGGTTCACCGCAACGCCTTTCCACGATCTCACCATGTATTCCGAGGTGCTGCAGGATTCGACCTTCGATCTCATGGATGCCGGCAAGCTGAATTTCGCCTCCGGGTCCTCCATGACACTCTCGACGGAGAAGCATTTGCGGGTATTTTCCGCGATCGAGCGCTACAAGCGGCGGCTGATTTTGCGCCCGCAGGAGATCAGCAACCATCCCGAAGTCATCCGCCGCCTCGGCATCATCGCCATCAACACGGCGCTGGAACTCGACATCTACGGCAATGTCAACTCGACCCATGTCGGTGGCACGCACATGATGAACGGTATCGGCGGCTCCGGCGATTTCGCCCGCAACGCCTATATGTCGATCTTCGTGACGAAGTCGCTCGCCAGGGACGGCGCGATTTCGCGCGTCGTGCCGATGGTCAGCCATGTCGACCATACCGAGCACGATGTCGATATCCTCGTGACGGAGATCGGCCTTGCCGATCTGCGCGGCCTGGCGCCGCGGGAACGGGCGGAAATCATCATCGCCAACTGCGCGCATCCGAATTATCGTGAGGTACTGGCGGACTATTACAAGCGGGCGCTGCTGCGCGGCGGGCAAACGCCGCATCTGATTGAGGAAGCGCTCGGCTGGCACGACAATCTGCGCCGGACAGGCAAGATGCTTGCGTAGTCATCCGCTGCGGCCTGATGAAATCCGCTATGGCATAGACCGCGTCAGCCGTCTGGCGCGGTTTCCACGTTCTCTCCGAACCTGAGCACGGAAGTGACGCAACGTGTTGTTCGGCCATCGGACAGGCGGCCACGAGTAATTCTTCACGGTACCAGCGCGGGCTCTTTCATATGCGGCGGGTCAGAGTCCTGTAAGGCAGCTGCATCGATGCTCGCATCGCGGATCATGGCGTATTTGACCTGCGTGACCTTCAGGTCGCGGTACCAGTCGACCAGTGCGCCCCACGGGTCGGTTATCTTGGAAAGGCCGGAGATGAAGGCGACGACGGTGCCGATCTCGGTCTTGCCGGTGACGACGTAATATCCGCCGAGCGCGAAGATGCCGGCATATCCCAGCTGCGTCATCAGGTTCATCAGGAAGTTCATCGTGAACTTGATCCTGTAGATGCTCATATTGGTCGAAAAAAGCGTCTGGACGCGGTCGCTCTGAGCATTCAACGTCTCGCTGGTAACCACGTGCTCGACCATGCCTTCGCTGACATGACGCATGACGGTGATCTTGCTCGCCACCCGGCGGTTGATGGCCGATTGCATCAGGGGAACGAAGCCCAGTTGCGGGAAAAAGACGACGGCGACGGCAAACGCCATCAGCGGCTGCAGGAAGATCATGTAGCCGCCGACGGCAACGAGGATGCCGGCCTGCAGCAGCGGCTCGGAAATGCTGGTGCCGACGAAGCCGCCGACAGGTTCGGCTTCGGCGAGCACGATCGAGAGCTGTACGCCTTCGGCAAGCGCATCGAGCGGCGCCTCCCGCGAGCGTTCCGAGACGGCAAGCACCGACATACGCAGCCAGCGGATCGCGACTTCGCCGATCCAGCTGCGATAAAGGTTCAGCGCCAGCTTGGTCAGGCCTTCCAGCAGCACGAGGCCGAGATAGGCGAGGACGAGGAGGAGGATGGCGGGATAGGGCGCGCCCTGCGTCACTGCATTGATGACGCGTCTCTGGACTTCCAGGGGCGCTGTGCCCGCGAGAAAGAGTAGGATCGAAAGGGCCGCGATCGCGGCCTGGTGGCGGCGGCCCATGAGGAGTACGAAACCGAACAGGTTTCCCGGCATCTTCCCTTCTTCCTCTGCTGCGTTGGTGGAACAGAGCATCCTGCACGGTTGCTGTTGCGCGTCTTTAAGGCGTTGCGCCTTGATCGGCGTCAAATTTGAGGAATGGCCGCTACTGGATCACCGAGTTCTGAGGGGCGGAAGGGCGCTCGCTGTCGGCCTGCGGCTTGATCCAGAGGATGCTGAATACGCTGGCGATCATGAGAAGGAGGATAATCAACAGAAGTCTGCGCAACGACGTTTCCCGGCAGGGCGGAGAGGCTGCTCCGCCAGAACAGGCGGGCTGTCTTGCCCGCCTTGCCATTCTCCATGCCGTGCAAAGCCTGACCTTGATCGTCGTCAAAGTCCGCAACGAAGCTATCAGCGGCCGCTGTCGTCGAGCTCGTCGAGCGCGGCGAGCAGGCGTTGCTGGATCTCGGCCTCCTGCCGGTTGATGGCGACGACAAGCCTGCGCATCGCGCCGCGCATGCCGTGGAGCTGGTCGACGAGCTCCATGACGACGTCGACGCCGGCCTCGTTGACACCCATTTGGCGTGTGAGGTCGAGGATCAGGCGGGCGCGGGCAAGATCGGCATCCCGGAACCGGCGCCGGCCCTCGGAAATATCGGGGGCCAGCCAGCCCTGATCGACCCACAGATCGAGCTCGGTCACGTCGATTTTGAGGTAGAGACGGAATTCGCGATCGTCCATGGTCAGGCCTCCATGTTCTTTCTCGGATCCTGTGTGTCGGCTGCCGCCCAGTCCTTGGCGAAGGCGGTCAGCTGTTCGTCAGGCTGTTCGGGCAGCATGATCTTCAGCGTCACATAGACGTCACCCGCGTCACCGCCGCGCTTGGCAACACCCTTGCCCTTGAGGCGCAGCACCTTGCCGCTGCTGGAATTCGCCGGCAGCGTCAGGTTGACCGGCCCTGAGGGCGTCGGCACGCGCACCTTTCCGCCGAGTACCGCTTCTCTCAACGTGACGGGCAGATCGAGGCGGATGTCGTCGCCGTCGCGGGTGAAGAAACGGTGCGGGCGTACATGGACGTCGATCAGCGCATCGCCGGCCGGCCCGCCGCCGAAGCCGGGTTCTCCCTTGCCGCGCAGGCGCAGCGTCTGGCCGTCGCGCGTGCCGGGCGGGATCTTGACGTCGAGCGCCGGCCCGTCCGACAGCCTCACCTGGCTCTGCGCGCCGTTCACGGCATCGAGGAAATCCACCTCCATCGAGAAGCGTCGGTCCTGGCCCTTTGCGCGGAACTGGCCGCCGCCGCTGCCGCCGCCAGCCCGGCGCGAGAAGAAGCTTGCGAAGAGATCGTCGGCGTCTCCAAAATCGGCAAAGCCGGCGCCGTTGTGATAGGCCCCGCCCGGGTCGCTCGAGGAGGCATAGTCTCGATAATAGCTGCGGGGCGCCTGTTCGGCTCCCGTGACGTCGATCTCGCCACGATCGAAGCGACCGCGCTTCTCTTCGTCGCTCAGGATCTCATAGGCGGCAGAAATCTCCTTGAACTTCGCCTCGGCCTTCTTGTCGCCGGGGTTCAGGTCGGGGTGGAGCTTCTTGGCAAGCTTGCGGAATGCCCCCTGAATTTCCTTCTGGGTGGCATCCCGTTTCACGCCCAGAAGCTCGTATGGATCTTGGCTCATACATGTCTCCGTGTAAGGGCAGCGAATACTGCGGACTGGAATCCGCCTTGATATAGGTTACCGGTCCGATGTCGGGGAGGGGACGAGGGCAGCGTCCCTGTCATTCGGTCTGGCCAGAAGGGACGGCAGCAACTCATACGGTGGGCAGGAGCGCTGGCAACCCTGCCCAAAGGCCTGCAGCATGCCCAAAGCCAAGGAGCCAGGGTGGCACGGCAAACCATGTGGCGATCGCCACCTGTTTCCAAAGCTGCGCCTCTCCATCCGCCAGAATGAAGCAAGGTTGACGACCGGGACACTAAGTGCCTTGATCAACGTCAAAATTGACGTGCCTGCGGCTATTTCTCATACCGCCGCCGCCGGTTTCTCTCCGGCAATATCCAGCACCATCCGGCCTTCGATAGTTCCCGCTTTCAGGCCGGCAAAGATATCATTGATATCGTCAAGCGGCGCCCTGGTAATCTCGGCCCGGACGCGGCCGTCAGCGGCAAAGGCAAGCGCTTCGTCGAGATCGCGGCGCGTGCCGACGATCGAGCCGCGCACGGTTATGCGCTTCAGCACGACGTCGAAAATCGGCGTCGGGAAGTTGCCCGGCGGCAGCCCGACAAGGCTGACGGTGCCCTTCCTGCGCACCATGGAGAGTGCCTGCGAGAAAGCCGGCGGGGAGACGGCGGTGACGAGCACGCCATGTGCGCCGCCGCTCGTCGCCTTCAACACTTTTTCGACCACGTCTTCGGAAAGCGCGTTGAGCGCAAGATCGGCGCCGACCTCGCGAGCGAGGTCGAGCTTGGCGGCAGCGATATCGAGGGCGACCACCTTGAGGCCCATCGCCTTGGCATATTGGATCGCAACATGACCAAGGCCGCCGACGCCCGAGATCGCCACCCATTCGCCGGGCCGGGCTTCGGTTTCCCTGAGACCTTTGTAGGTCGTAACCCCGGCGCAGAGGATCGGCGCGATCTCGGTAAAGTTGACGTCATCGGGAAGGCGTGCGGCAAAGGCTGCAGAGGCGATGACATATTCGGCAAAGCCGCCATCGCAGGTGTAGCCGGAATTGTGCTGGTGTTCACAAAGCGTTTCCCAGCCGGTCTCGCAATATTCGCAGCGCAGGCAGGCGTCGTGCAGCCAGGCGACGCCGACGGCATCGCCTTCCTTGAATTCGGTGACGCCGGGGCCGAGGGCGGCAACGACGCCTGCCGCTTCGTGGCCGGGAATGAAGGGCGGCGTCGGCTTGACGGGCCAGTCGCCGTCGGCTGCATGCAGGTCGGTATGGCAGACGCCACAGGCGACCACCTTCACCAGGATTTCACCCGGTCCGGGAACTGGCACCGGCACGCATTCGATTGCAAGCGGCTTGCCGAATTCACGCACCACCGCCGCCTTCATCATCTTGCCCGTCATGATCTTCATCCTTTCGCGATGATTGTCCGGGATGATGATGAAGGGGACGCCCACCGGCGCATTGATCCATCGCAAAATACAAGCGTCCGGCGTCGCAGGTCGGGGCGCGACCGCTACAGATGCTTGCCGTATCCTTCATGACATATGTCAAGGATGGCGGACGGGATTGCCAATAGAAGGACGGACATCGGCAATGTCCGCACCGGTTCGATTGGAGGCTCCGCAATTGAGAAAGCATCAGCTTTGTATCCTGGTTTCCGCCGCTTTTCTCCTTGGCCTCGGTCAGCCGGCTCTCGCGCAGGATCGCTCCTCGGTCTTTTCGGCTCGCTTCGAGGCCCTCTGGAACAAGATGACCGGCCGAGGACTGCCCGAAAATGTCTCCATGTCCAATGGCCGCATCGAGGCCCAGCAGGTGCTGATTTCGGCGAAATTCGCTGGCCGGCTTGCCGATGTACTCGTCGATGAAGGCCAGATCGTCGATGCCGGCGCGCCGATCGCCCGGATCGATACGGCTGATCTCGATGCCCAGCTTGCTGGCGCCAAGGCGCAGGTTCGCCGCAGCGAGACGAGCCGGGTCGAAGCCGAGGCCTCGATTGCTCAGCGCCAAAGCGAGCTGACACTCGCCAAGCAGGAATTCGAACGCGCGCAATCGATGAGCAACACGGGCAGTGGCACGATGCAGCAGCTGGAATTGCGCCGCAGCCAGCTGAGCGTTGCCGAGGCTGCACAAAGGGCAGCGCTCGCAAGCCGCGACGAAGCGGAAGCGGCGACGGAAGCGGCGCAGGCGGAAGTGGTGCGCATTCAAACTCTACTCGACGACGCTGTGCTGAAGGCGCCGCGCCGGGGCCGTGTCGAATACAAGCTCGCGCAGACTGGCGAGGTCGTTGCCGCCGGTGCGCCGGTGGCGACGCTGCTCGATCTCTCCGACGTATCGATGACGATCTTCCTGCCTGCCCGTGCCGCCGGCACCTTGGCGATCGGCGACGAGGCGCGCATCATCCTCGATCCGGCGCCGCAATATGTCGTGCCGGCGACGGTCTCCTTCGTCTCTTCGCAGGCACAGTTCACACCGAAGACCGTCGAGACGCAGGACGAGCGCGAGAAGCTGGTCTTCCGCGTGAAGCTGAAGATCGCTCCCGATCTGCTCAAGGACTATGAATCGCGCGTCAAGACCGGTGTGAGGGGTATCGGCTATGTCCGCACCGATCCCAAGTCGGCCTGGCCGGCCGAGCTGCAAGTGAAGCTGCCGCAATGAGCGAACCGGCCGTTCGCTTCACGGGCGTGACGCACCGTTACGGCCGGATTGCCGCGCTCGATGGTGTCGAGCTCGCCGTTCCCGCCGGCTGCATGGCCGGACTGATCGGCCCCGATGGCGTCGGCAAATCGACGCTGCTCGGTCTTGCGGCGGGTATTACCCGCATCCAGCACGGGCATGTCGAGGTGCTTGGCGGCGACATGGCCGATTGGCGCCATCGTCGTGACGCCCGTGCCCACCTTGCCTTCATGCCGCAGGGCCTCGGACGCAATCTCTATCCGACGTTGAGCGTCGCGGAAAACCTCGATTTCTTCGGCCGTCTCTTCGGCCAGGACAGTCTGGAGCGCCGTGCGCGCATGGACGAACTATTGCGAATGACCGGCTTGCTGCCCTTTCGTGATCGGCCCGCCGGCAAGCTTTCGGGTGGCATGAGGCAGAAGCTCGGCATCTGCGCTTCGCTCCTGCATGATCCCGATCTGCTGATCCTCGACGAACCGACGACCGGCATCGATCCGCTCTCGCGGCGACAGTTCTGGGAGCTCGTCGATCACATTCGTGAGCGGCGGCCGCAGATGAGCGTGATCGTCGCCACCGCCTATATGGAGGAGGCCGAACGCTTCGACTGGCTTGCCGCATTGCACGCGGGCAGGCTGATCGCGACCGGCAGCCCCGGCGATATCATGCGGCAGGCCCAGCAGCAGACCCTGGAGGCGGCCTTCACGGCGCTGATGCCGAATACCGGCAAGCTGGATCGCAGCCCTCTGACCGTCGCGCCGCGCGTGATCGTCGACGGACCGCCGGCAATCGAGGCGGAGGACCTGACGTGCCGCTTCGGCGATTTCGTCGCGGTCGATCATGTCAGTTTCCGTATTGCGAAGGGCGAGATCTTCGGTTTCCTCGGTTCGAACGGCAGCGGCAAGAGCACGACGATGAAGATGCTGACGGGGCTATTGCCGGCGAGCGAGGGTGTCGCAAAGCTCTTCGGCCAGCCGCTGAAGGCCGGCGATATCGAGACCCGCAAACGCGTCGGCTACATGTCGCAGGCATTCTCCCTCTATGGCGAGCTGACCGTTCGCCAGAACCTCGGGTTGCATGCGCGTCTTTTCGGTTTGCTCGCGGCAGATATCGACGGGCGCGTCGGCGAGATGCTCGCCGAATATGATCTCGCCGAATTTGCCGACCAGCGGCCGGAAGATCTGCCGCTCGGCATTCGCCAGCGTCTCCAGCTTGCGGCGGCCGTCATCCACAAACCGGAAATGCTGATCCTCGACGAGCCTACGTCCGGCGTCGATCCGGTGGCTCGCGACGCCTTCTGGCGATCGCTGATAACGCTGTCGCGGCGCGACGGCGTCACCATTTTCCTGTCGACGCATTTCATGAACGAGGCCGAGCGCTGTGACCGCATCTCGCTGATGCATGCCGGCAGGGTTCTGGCGATCGGCAGCCCGGCCGAACTCCGTGCCGAGCGGGGCAAGGCGACGCTGGAGGAAACCTTCATCGAGGTGCTGACCGAGGCGGGCATGGGAGAGGGCGCCGACGCCGACGCCGGGGGCACTGCGCTCGCCGGCGGGACCGCCCTGCCCATGCGGCTCTTCGACCCCCGTCGGCTCTTTGCCTATGCGCGGCGGGAGACGATCGAAATCCTGCGCGACCGGGCGCGGCTCGTCTTCGCGCTGCTCGGGCCGGCCCTGCTGATGCTCACTTTCGGATACGGCATCTCCTTCGATGTCGAGCATCTGCCTTTCGCCGTCTACGATCAGGATCAATCTTCAGAAAGCCGGCAGCTGGTGGAGAGCCTGCAGAGCTCGCGTTATTTCCAGGAGCAGCCGCCGATTGCCTCGACCGAGGAGCTGCAGCATCGGTTGCAGGATGGTGAGCTGATGGTGGCCATCGAGATCCCGCCCGATTTCGGCCGCGACCTGCTGCGGCAGGAGGCGCCGGAGGTCTCCGTATGGCTCGACGGCGCGATGCCGTTCCGTGCCGAGACAGCGCGCGGTTATGTTTCCGGTCTCGTCTCCTCCTATCTCGCTGATGGTTCGGCGCGCCACTCGGGCCGCTTCGAACAGCCCTATCCCGTCGATGTCGAAAGCCGGTTCCGCTATAACCAGGATTTCAAGAGCGCCAATGCGATCGTGCCGAGCGTCATCATGCTGATGCTCGTATTGATCCCGGCGATCATGACCGCGCTCGGCATCGTCAAGGAGAAGGAGACCGGTTCGATTGCCAACTTCCAGGCGACGCCGGTCACGCGTATCGAATTCCTGCTCGGCAAGCAGCTTCCCTATGTGGCGATCGCCTTCGTCAGCTTCCTGATGCTGGTGCTGATGATGCGCCTCGTCTTCGACGTACCGATTAAGGGCTCCATCGGTCTGCTTGCGGCGGGTTCGATCCTCTATATCCTCGCGACGACGGCATTCGGTCTCTTCGTTTCGAGCTTCGTGCGCAGCCAGGTGGCGGCGATCTTCGCGACGGCGATCGTTGCGGTCGTCCCGGCCGTGAATTTTTCCGGTCTGCTGGTGCCGGTCTCGTCGCTCTCCGGGGGTGGGCGGTTCATGGGGCTGCTCTTTCCCTCGGCCTGGTACCAGCCCCTGAGCGTCGGCGTCATCACAAAGGGTCTCGGCCTTGCCGAACTCTGGCCTAACCTCATCGCCCTTGCCGGTTTCGGTATCGTGTTCGTCGGTGCTGCCCTTGTGGCACTCAGAAAGCGGAGCGCCTGACATGTGGGGCAAGCTCAACAGGATTTTCCGCCTCGGCGTCAAGGAGCTCTACAGCCTGAAGGCCGATCCTGTGATGATGGTCCTCATCGTCTACACTTTCACCATCGCCGTCTATACGGTTTCGACCGGCGCCAAGCTCGAGGTCGAGAACGCCTCGGTCGCCGTCGTCGACGAGGACCGTTCGATGCTCTCGACACGGCTACGGGACGCGATGCTGCAGCCCTTCTTCAAGGAGCCGGTATTGATCGGCGCTGATGAAGTGGATGCGGCAATGGATGCCGGTCGATTCGTCTTCGTGCTGGAGATCCCGCCCAAATTTGAGGAGGATGCGATTGCCGGCCGCAAACCTTCGCTGCAGCTCGATATCGACGCGACAGCCATGGCCCAGGCCGGCAACGGAGCCTCCTATATCCAGAACATTATCCTGCAGGAGATGGCGACGGCCTTGCCGAACAGCGCCGCCGCGTCGCCGATCAATCTCGTCGTCAGCGCACGATTCAATCCCAATCTGCAATCGACCTGGTTCACAGCGGTCATGCAGGTCATCAACAATGTGACGATGCTTTCGGTCATCCTGACCGGTGCGGCGCTGGTGCGAGAGCGGGAGCACGGCACGATCGAGCATCTTCTCGTCATGCCGGTCACGCCGGCGGAGATCATGATGTCGAAGGTCTGGGCGAACGGGCTGGTCATCATCGTGGCGGCGGTGCTGTCGCTCGTCGTCGTGGTCGAAGGGCTGCTTTCGGTGCCGATCGCCGGTTCGCTCTGGCTTTTCGTCTTCTGCGCGGTGCTCTACCAGTTCTCCGTCACGTCGCTCGGCATCCTGATCGCCACGGCATCCAGCTCGATGGCGCAATTCGGGCTGATCTCGATGCCGATCCTGATTGCGATGAACCTGCTTTCCGGGAGTACGACGCCGATGGATAGCATGCCGCTCTGGTTGCAGTATGCGATGGTGGTTTCGCCTGCGCCGCATTTCGTCTCGCTGTCGCAGGCGATCCTCTACCGCGGCGCCGGCTGGGATGCGGTCTGGCAGGAGGTGGCGGCGCTCATAGCGATCGGCGTGCTCTTCTTTTGCAGCGCGCTCATGCGGTTCCGGCGGGCGCTCGCGGATGGGCGGTAGGGATAATGGCAATGCAGTGACGTCTGCGGAGGTCGCCGATACCTGCCGTTACCGTCGCGTCATGTGCGGGAAGAAGGCGAAAAACACAGCGCGCCATTGCCGAGGTCGCACTGTTATCAGCGCGCCACCGTCTCCACTGCGCGGCTCAGCTTATGCCCCGGACTTTGCTTGCGATCGACAAGAACCGAGCATTTGGCGTGACGCACCACGCGGTCCACCACGGCTCCGAAAATGTAGTCGGTAATATCCGCCACATGGGTCGACAGGATGATGAGGTCCGCCTCCTTCTCCTGCGCAGCGGCCAGAAGCACTCTGGCCGCGCTGCCGGCATGGACCTCGACCAGGGCAGGGATCTTCATCTGCCGGCACAGCAAGGCAAGCTTCTCCTCGGCATCCCTTATGGCGGCTGTCTCGAAGTCTTCAGGCAGGCACGTCGTCATGTAGCGTGGTATGGTTTCGACGGCGTGGATGACGAAGATCGAGCCATCCTTGTCGATGAGGCCGGCTGCCTTGTTCAGGATGCGCTCGGCCGTTTCGCGGGGGCCGTTGCCTATTGCGCAGACTATCGTTCGGTACATATCGGATCACTACCCTCATCCGCCAGATGATTGTGCGATTTTAGCCTCCTGCATGGATCATACATTGACCGACATCAAGAAACGATCCCGCATCATATTTGATGCGGGACGGGGCGGCCGCGGCAGGCGGCGCGCCTAATTTTCAAGCCATCGAGGGAAAAGCCGAACCGCTGCCCCGAAGAACTCACATAGCGCTCAGGTCCAAAGGGCGCTGATGGCAAGGGTCAGGGAGAAGGCAACCAGTACCGCGCAACCGCAATGCCGCGCAAGAGGTAGCATTTGCGCATGGCGTCCAACAAGCAGCCTGCCGAGGCCAAGCCAGATCGCCGACGTCACCGTCACGCAGCAGACGAATGTCGCTATCGCTGCGGATACCCCCGCTTCGACAGCGGGCACGAGGGTAAGGCCGATGATGATGGCCTTGGGATTGAGCAGCGTGGTGATGAAGAGCTGACCGACACCGAGCGTGTTCTGGCCGCCCGCCGGCGCCGGAACCCATAGCTTGAGCGCAAGATAGAGAACCCAGATCGCCGAAATCAGCTTGACGATGCTGGTGATGCCTGGATGGCCATTAAGGAGCGGAGCGGCGATGCTCGACACTGGAACGATGATTGCGAGATAGGCGAGGACCACCGCGGCGATGAGCGACAGGGACCGCCAGACAGTCAGCGTTGTCGACGCCAAGGCGAGAACCGCATTGGTAGGGCCTGGAAGGATCAGCAGCGAGAAGACGGCGATAACGAATGTCGGCAGGTTCATCAAATCCGGTCCTTGATTGTCTGCCACCCTTCTCATGAATTCTGACGGACGGTTTTGATCTGTATCAGTTCAGGTGCCGCTCCGGCCAGATTGAGATTTATCAAGGACGAGCAAGCGGAGGGGCGATAGCAACGAAATGCGATATTCGTCCGTCATGCGAAGACATCAGCACCCCGTTGTGCTGTCTCATCGAAGACGAGCGAAGCTCTCGCATCACCATAGGGATGTGAAATCCATGTTCGAAAATCGGCCCCTCCCACCATGCTCCTGAGAGATCTCGATCCAGCCACCGCCAGGCGCGTCCTGCACATCTATGACGATATTGCGGAGGCGTCGTGGTTCAATCGCAACCGCGCCACCGAATGGGAGCTACTCAAGCTCGTGCTTCGCCATGTCGCGCGCGATCAGGACGAGGAATATCTCCAGAAACTATGCACCCGCGAAGCGTTCGAGCGTTTCTGCCGAAGCGCGTAGCCGAGATGAGGGATTAGTCGGGCAGGGAAAGGGTGTGATGGTGCTGCCGATATCCTGCCACGTCCACAGCGGTTCTGACTGTGAATGACCGCGGCGCCAGCGTCTTACGTCGGTTGCTGTGACGACCAGGGTTGCCGCATGCCTTGGACCGCATTTGCCATAGGCGAGCGCGATCTCGCAAAAGCTATGCAGAAACTGGAAAAGCCGCGCCTCGCTCGCACGCGGCGGCGAGGCGACGCTCAGCAGCGATCGCCTGGTGACGATCAGTGGCCTGATTTGGTCAGCGACTTGAAGATCGATGCGACCGCATTTTTCCGCGTCGTCGAACCGGGCCGAAATGATCGAATACTCCATCTTGCGCTCTCCCGGACGTTCAGCATGGCCGAATAGGCGTCGATCCGGATCAAGGCCGATCTGCATCGCCGTCCCTGTCCTTTTCGCCGACCTGCTCGTCATCGATGCCCTTCTTGAAGGCCCGAATCCCATGTGCGACGTCGCCCATGAGCTCGGGGATCTTGCCGCGTCCAAACAGGATGAGGACGATGGCGAGGACGATCAGCCAATGCCAGGTGCTAAAGCTTCCCATTCCAATCACTCCTTGTAATGTGACGAGCTTAGACCTTTCGCCTCGACCGTGATTGATCTGGCGCAAACGCAAGGATCTTCGTGAAAATGGCGATCAACCGCTGGCCGCGGCTGCTGGGGACGTCGACTTACGGATATGGATGCCCGCCCGCCTCATTGTCGCCGTGCCTACGCCGACCGTTCAGTCGCTCGCCGGCATTCGGTTCCGGCGTGAGGGTCGGCCGTGTCTGCAGGAGAAACATTTCAAGTGCTGCGCGCGCCTCGCCTCCGGTCGAACCGCCACAGCTTATGAACTCGAGCACGTCGACATGTCGGTCCCGGCGGTTGTCTGCCTTCATGACAGACGTTCTCCAGCCTGGTTGGCGCCAAAAGTTTGCCGTGCGTCAAGAATGTCGTGTCGATTGGCGGCGAAGGCTCTGAGAAGCTGAGACCCCATTCTTGCCTGTTTTGCCACATCGTCGAAAATCAGAGCCGCCTCATCGATCTCGCCGATCTCAGAGGCCGGTCCGAACTGGTCGAGTTCCTTCAGAAGCTCAAGGAGTGTGCCGACCTTCGTCCGCTGACGCAGCGCCGACATGAACAGCTCCTGCGCAACGGCGGCTCTTTGTGTTGGGGCCAGGTGTGCGAGCAATTCGCCGATGATTAAGATACAACTGCAGTCGCAGTCGGGGTCCTTCGCAAAGGCCTTTATCTGACGCAGAGTAGAGAGGATTTTTCTGTCGCCAGGAGCGTCGCTTTCCGCCAGGCTTATTGTCATTCTGTCGCTTCCTTTGCGTTTCTCAGCCGCGCGACCCATTCCGCGCCGGTCTTGCCGTGGTGAAACCCGTTCGATAGCGGAATGTCCGGATAAAGATCGCGCAGCCTCACCAGCGCCTGCCCAGGCTCGATTTCTCCATTCAGCATCCTGCGAAAAGTCGAGGATACCTCGACCATGTCGCAGGTCTGCGGCGACAGCCGAAGCGAACCGACGCCCCATACTTTCCATTCGTCGGGGCACTCAAGCAGCGCCTGACATGTATGCGAAAGCGTCTGAACGCCATTCAGGGCGAGAAAGGGCTGACCTGAAATGGTTTTGACCGTCATGCCATCAGGATCCTCCTGGCAGACGAACTGGCAGTTGTCCTTGGTTCGCCCTTTCGAGCGGGCATGAGCGCAGCGTGCGGAGATGGCGAGCGGCATGCGGCCGAAGGCGAAGACCTCAAGCTCGAGATCGGGACAGGACCTGGCAATGGCGGCCACGGACGAAGCTGGAAGCTCCGGCGGCAGGCAGATCGTCGTTGCACCATTTGATGCCAGAACGCGTGCGGAAGCTGCATTGTAGACATTGATGAACGGTCCAACGGCGTGCGGCCGGCCCTTCAGGAGATAGAGGGCAGAGAGATCATTGGCCTCGATAAGCCTGACATCCTCCAGAGCGAGCGCCCTTTGATAGTTTGCCTCGCGCTCGAGCGTGACGAGCGCCAGTGTCGAGAGCCGGACCTCTTTTCCTGCTGCCTCCAATCGCTCGATGACAACCGCAAGCTCGGCCTCCATGAAATGCAGGCGCTTCGAGCAGATCGTCTCACCGATGACGACGACATCGACGGGCGCTTCATCGGCGATCTCGAAATAGAAGTCACGCCATCGCTCGCTCGGCCAGAGATATTGGAGCGGGCCAAGTGTCAGCTTCATCTTTTACCTCCACCGCTTCTCATAGGCGCCATGCGTCGTCTCCAGTCCCTCGCTGAGGGCCTTGAGACGGGCCATCAGCGCCGGACGCTCGCTGGGGGCGGCTTCCATCGTGGCACGGAGCGTCGAAACGACCTGCGAAATATATGCCTTGCCGCGTTGACGCCCCTCTACCTTCAGCGCCGTGACACCGGCTGCCTGGAGTTCGTCCAACTGATCCATGACATCAAGTGAAACCGGATCCTCGAAGGCATAGGTCTTGCTTTTGCCGATCTCGAAGCGTCCCTTGCACAGGGTTGGATAGCCGGCCGGTTCCTTCTCGGAGAACCTGTTGATCGTAAACCCGCCCAGTTCCGACACCATGTCTGTCCCCTCCTGTCGATAGCGGACATGGCTTGCCGGCGAGCAGACACCGTTCATGTTGGGCGATTTTCCAGTGGCATAGGAGGACAGTGCGCACCGCCCCTCAGCCATGACGCAGAGGCCGCCAAAGACGAAAACCTCAAGTTCGCAGGGCACGTGACGGGCGATGCGGGCAATGTCGGCGACCGTCAGCGTCCGGGGAAGGACGACGCGCGCTGCGCTAAAACTTTCGACCAGATAGGAGAGAGCGTCCGGATTAGAGGCGGAAGCCTGTACGGAAATGTGCAGACGCTGGTGCGGATGACGTTCAGCAACATGTGCCATCAGCCCGAAATCGGCAACGATCAGCGCATCGGCCCCGGCATCGGTCGCTTCCTGCGCGCGGCGATACCACAGATCCTCCCGCCCCGCCGTCATGAATGTGTTCAGTGCCACGAACGTCTTGACGCCTCGGGCGCCGGCATAGGAAACGGCCTCTCGAAGCTCCTGCAGATCAAAATTCAAACCGGGGAAGTTCCGGGCGTTCGTCTCGTCGCGAAAGCCGCAATAAACCGCGTCCGCACCCGCGTCGACGGCCTCTCTGAAGGATGAGGGCGTTCCGGCTGGACATATCAGTTCCATCTGGCACCCTCGGCTTCGAGCGCGCGGCGCCGGATGGACGAGAGCGCCCCCATCACGGGACGGCGGATCGGTCCCGATATTTCTCCGGCCAATTTCACCAGATCTATCCCGCTGTCATCGAGCGCATTCCGAAGAGCGAGAACGGCTTCCATATTGCCTGTTACGGCAAGCTTGCGCGCAAAGAAGACGGCATCGCCATCAAGCTTGCCTTCGGCAAGCGCAAGCATCAGGAGCAGGGGACCGCTGATCTTTGCGTCGGCTTCCGGCGCGCGCCCGCGCCGGAAGGTCTGGATGCTGTCTCCGGCAGGCCTGATCACGAACTCGAAGGCGAGGTCGGTAGGGGCAAAGCCAAAACACGAATGTCGATAGTCTCCGAGCCGGTCGAAGAGCCGAGGGTGGGATTTGAGCACCTGCTGGAACAGCAGGGATGCGGCGCGAGCCGCGATCGGCAACGGCACGATGCCGGCCGCAATCATCAGGCGGGATGGAACAAGCATAAAGGCCTCTTCTCGTGAGGATGGCACCCTAGGGCCTGGCGCATTCGCCCTGTTTGTTTTGAGACAAAGACAGGAGCGGTTTCCTCGCCGATTGCATCTCCATGCTAAACGATGCACCCAAGATCAAACGTCATGCCGACCTGCAATCTTTCATCCACGAGCTCGAGCAGCGCCGGTTGCTTCTGTCGGTCGACGAACCCGTATCGCTCGTCCACGAGCTGACTGCCCTGCATCAGCACGTCCTTGAAGAAAATGGACCGGCCCTTCTCATAAAGGCACCGATAGATGCGGAAGGGCGACGCTGCCCCATCCCTGTTCTCGTCAATCTGTTCGGTACCAGGGAGCGGATAGAGCTTGGTTTCGGCGTCGGGCAGGGCGGCCTCGGACGACTTGCGGAGGACCTCGCCGATCTTCGAAACCCGTCTCCGCCAAAGTCGCTCGCAGACGCCCTGAGCAAGCTGTCTCTGCTCAAGGCCGCAAGCCACATGCGGCCAAGGCATCGACGCACTGCCCTGTCCCAGGCGGTGGTCTACCGGGGAGCCGACATTAATACCGGTATGCTTCCAGTCCAATGGTGCTGGCCGGGCGAGCCGGCCCCCCTGGTGACCTGGCCGCTGGTCATGACCCGCGATCCGGACGATCCTGGCGACGTCAACGTCGGCATCTACCGGATGCAGGTCCGCGACCGCTCCTCGCTGATCGTGCGCTGGCTTACCAATCGCGGTGGCGCAAAGCACTTCCGGCGATGGCAGCGACGCGGTCAGGACATGCCCGTGGCGATCGCGATCGGCGCAGACCCTGCGACGCTCCTTGCCGCCGTCATGCCCCTGCCCGAAGGAATGAGCGAACTGAACTTCGCGGGTCTTCTGCGCGGAGCGCGCACGCAGCTCGTCAGCGCCTTGACCGTGCCGCTCGACGTGCCGGCCTGCGCCGAGATCATTCTGGAAGGAAGCGTGTCGATCGACGAGACCGCGCCCGAGGGACCGTACGGCGACCACACCGGCTATTACAACAGCGTCGAACCCTTTCCGATCGTCCGGTTGAGCGCCATCACCACCCGCCGCTCGCCCGTTTACCTGTCGACCTATACAGGCCGCCCGCCGGACGAGCCCTCCAGGCTCGGGGAGGCGATGACAGAGCTGTTCGTCCCGATCCTGCGGCGACAGTTTCCCGAAATCCGCGACCTCTGGCTGCCGCCGGAGGCCTGCTCCTACCGCATGGCGGTCGTCTCCATCGACAAGCGATATCCGGGACAGGCGCGCAGGGTGATGATGGGGCTCTGGTCGATGCTTGCGCAATTCAACTACACCAAGCTCATCATCGTGGTCGATGCCGACATCGGCGTGAGGAGCTGGGAGGACGTGATGTGGGCCGTGTCCACGCGGTTCGACGCGTCGCGCGACCTGATGGTCCTTGAAAACACGCCGATCGATTATCTCGATTTCGCATCGCCGCGAGCGGGTCTTGGAACAAAGATGGGCCTCGACGCCACCCGCAAGATCGGGCCGGAGAGCGACCGCGAATGGGGTCGCGAACTGCGCATGCCCTCAGATATTGCGGCGCGCGCGGCAACAACCTGGGAAAGGATCAAACGTGACATCGTTTCATGAACAGCGCGACGTCGTGCTCGCGGTTACCGGAGCCTCCGGCGCAGCCCTCGGCCTTGCCGTCCTCGATCTCCTGTGCGGGCTCGGCGTGCGGGTGCATCTCGTCGTCTCGCAAGGCGGCAAGCGGACCCTCTTGCACGAGGCTGGGGCCGACGCCCATGACGGGATGCTGCCAAAGGCCTACAGAAGCTACGACAATGGCGACATCGGCGCGACGATTGCCAGCGGTTCGTTTCCCGTTGCGGGAATGATCGTCGCGCCTTGCTCGATGAAGACGCTGGCCGCAATTTCAACCGGCCTTTCCACAAGCCTCGTGGCACGTGCTGCCGACGTCCAACTCAAGGAGAGGCGACGGCTTGTTCTGATGACGCGCGAGACGCCGTTGCATCTCGGGCATCTGCGTAACATGACATCGGTCACGGAAATGGGTGCAATCGTGATGCCGCCGGTTCCTGCCTTCTACAATCGACCGCAGTCGGTGCAGGAGATCGTGGATCACCTTGCCCGTCGCGCCGTCGATCTCCTGGGTCTGCCGGTTGCGCCGCAGGCAAGCGCTTGGCCGGGCGAAGCGGACTTCGATCAGCCGAAGACGGAAACCGGATCGGCGCCGAAGAGAAGGGCGTGACCGCCTGCAAGGAGCAGCCAGGCGACCAGCGCGATCGTAACGACCGCTGCTGCTGCAAGCGCTTTGTCTGATCTCGGCCGGACCCCCGAAACAAAGGCCGCCAAAGGCCAGACGGACGTCTGCGCGGCGTCGATCGCCCAGCGATCGCCAAGACGTTTCCTTGCCCGGCGCTCGGCCATCGGAATGCCGGCGAGCGCAAATAGGCCAAGCCCCCCGAACAGCAGGAGCGAACGCAGGTCTCCGTTGGCGATGACATGGCCGAGTGCCCAGAGAGCAAATCCCCATTGCACCGGGTGTCGGGTGATCAGCGAGACCGCGCCGGCTGGTCCCGCCGAGCGGATCGATATGGAGAGGCGATTTGCGCTCATCAGGCCGGCGAGCACGAGAAAACACCCCGTCGGCGCGAGCACGAAGGTCACCGCTGCATGCCAGGGACGAAGCTCCCATAGCGGGACATAGTCGAGGCCAAATGCTGCGGAGAAGAGCCAGACCAGAGCCGTGAGGGAGACGACCGAATAGGCCAGGATGTAGGTCGGCTTGCCGATCGACCGGATGATGCGAAGGCGAATGTTTGGGATCGCCGGTATCGAATGCAGCATGAGAAAGACGGTAAAGGCGCTGGCGAACTGAATCACGTGGTTACCTCCTCGTGTCGAAGGTGATGTATCGATCACGGCCAGCCGCAACTTTGACCAGTGTCAACGATGGTCGGCCCGTTGACGAGGGTTCGAGGCAGGTGACGGTCTGCAAAGGCCTGCCCGACGCTAAACCGTGCATCTTTGCGCCAACGCAAAGAGCGGGGCGATCGTGCTGTTAAACGTGACGGCAATACTCATCTTTAGGGATCGCCGTCATGCTCCGCACCTCCAGCCTATTTGTCGCTCCTCTCGCTCTCGTCGTCATGCCGCTTGTCCTGCAGGCTGGCGAATATCCGATCGGCTCACCCCAGATCGCGGCGGGTATGGAAGTGGCAGCGGTCTATCTCCAGCCGATCGAGATGGATCCGCCCGGCATGATGCGCGCTGCGGCGGAGTCCGACATCCACCTGGAGGCGGACATCCACGCAACCGCCGAAAATGCGAATGGTTTTGCCGAAGGCGACTGGCTTCCCAATCTGCATGTGGAATATACGGTCAGGAACCTCGATAACGGCGAGGAGCAAACCGGATCGCTGGAGCCCATGGTCGCGAGCGACGGGCCGCATTACGGCGACAATGTCAAGCTGTCTGGACCGGGCCGCTATCAGCTGGAGCTCGACGTTCATCCCGGCGGTCATGGCGAAATGTCCTTCGGACGCCACGTCGACAAGGAGACAGGCGTTGCACCCTGGCCCGACGCCTTTACCCTGAAATTCGACTTCGTATTCGCCGGCATTGGCAAGAAGGGCGGCTATTGATGCATGCCGCCGGCTGGTTAGTAGGGCTGCTTGCCGCAGCCGCGCTCATGCCCCCATGTTCGACCGCCTTCGCCGAAGACGAGGATCCGGTTTTCGAGGTTCATTTCAGCAACGGCATCGTCTCACCCTCGGTCATCGAGGTGCCTGCGAACACCCGTTTCAAACTCGAGCTCCACAATGACGGTTCGACCCCGATCGAGTTCGAAAGCATTCCGCTGCGCAAGGAGAAGGTTCTGGCGCCCGGGGCATCGAGTTTCCTCGTATTCCGCTCGTTGAGCGAAGGGAACTATGCCTTCTTCGATGATTTCCATCTCGACATGCCTCCGGCACGACTGGTCGCCCGATGAGCACGGATCTTACTCTGCAAACATTCGAGATCGCTTCGGTGGTCTGGCGGGAAAGCTTCGAAGCCCTGCTCGTCGTCGCGATCCTGCTGACCTGGTCCACAAGGGCGGCACCGGCGGCACGCGGACGGGCAACCAGCTGGATCCTTGCCGGCGCGGGCGCCGGCCTGGCACTCGCGCTGATGCTGGCCCTGATCATGAGCAGGGCGGTCGATGTGCTTGAAGGAGATGGCGAGGATATCCTGCAGATGATCATGGCTGCACTTACCGCCCTCCTCATGCTCAGGATGGTATTCTGGATGCGCGCAATGGAGCGCGGCCAGACAGAGGGTCTGGCAAACCACGCCGTCCGGCACGTACAGGCCGGCAACTGGCTCGGGCTTTCGATGCTGGCAGCGCTTGCCGTGGCCCGGGAGGGGGCGGAGACGGTCATCTTCCTGTTCGGACTGATGGCGTCATCACAAGGTTGGCAGTCCGGTTTTGTCATCGCCTCGGGTCTGTCTGGCTTCGTGCTTGCCGCGATCAGCTTCTGGGCGTTCAAGACCGGATCGAAAATGGTCTCCAAGACGATACTGTCGCGCGTGAGCGAGGTGCTGCTTCTCATCCTCGGAAGCGGGCTGACGATGATTGTCATCGATAAGCTGATATCGCTCGGAATTTTCTCACCGATGACGGGGCCGCTGTGGGATTCAAGCTCGGTGCTCGATGATGGCAGCGGTTTCGGCGCCTTTCTCGCCGGTCTCATAGGCTACCGGGCCCGGCCGGAGCTTCTTCCTCTTCTCAGCCTCGGCTTCTACTGGCTGATTGCGTCTCTCGCCTATGCTCCTCCTCTGACCGGCAAGGCGCCTGCATGACGTCTTCTGCTAGCGGTGCGCAGGCGCTTGTCGCCAGGTTCGGCGACGTCCTTCTCCGGCGCCAGGCGGCCATCCGCCGTCTTCAATGGGTGATGGTGGCAATCTATGCGGCGCTTCTCACGGTTCCGCTCCTGCTGCCGCTTCCCACGCACACCGATTATGCGTGGAACAATGCCGTGCGCTTTGCACAATTCGTCTTCTGGGGCGTCTGGTGGCCCTTCATCATCCTCGCTACCGCGCTGGT
The DNA here is from genome assembly GCF_000281145.1 of Rhizobium sp. CF142. Taxonomy (NCBI): domain Bacteria; kingdom Pseudomonadati; phylum Pseudomonadota; class Alphaproteobacteria; order Hyphomicrobiales; family Rhizobiaceae; genus Rhizobium; species Rhizobium sp. CF142. The sequence continues at coordinate 116,000 of NZ_AJWE01000110.1, forward strand.
GGGCCGCTTCTGGTGCGGGATCCTGTGCCCGGAGGGCGCGCTTTCGGAATTTGCCAGCCAGCGTGGCGCCGGGCGAGCAATTCCGGGATGGATGAAATGGTCCGGCTGGCCGGTCGTGTCCTTCGTCTCGACCACGATATACGGGCAACTGACGAGTATCTATCAGTATCCGAAACCTGCCGCGCTGCTGCTTGGAGGCTCGAGTTTTGCAGCCATCGTCATCGGTGCCCGCTACGGCAAGGCAAAAAGGGTGTGGTGCCGGTTCCTGTGTCCGGTCAACGGCATTTTCGGCATCGTTTCGAAAATCGCGCCTCTACATTTCCGTGTTGAACCCGACGGCTGGCGCGCCGGCGCTCAACAGCGGGGACGGTCGAACGCCGTCAACTGCGCGCCGCTCATCCCCATCAAGACCATGCAGGGCGCTGCCGCTTGCCACATGTGCGGCCGGTGTTCCGGTCATCGCGGAGCGATCCGGCTTTCCTGGCGCAATCCGGCCAGCGATATTGTTCACGGCTCAGGCCGGCTTGCGACCATGTGGGAGACGGTTCTGATCGTGCCGGTTCTGCTCGGGCTGGTTCCCGCAGCGCTGCATTGGTCCGATAGCGGTCTCTTCCAGATGATCCGCCTGTGGCTGGTGGAACGATGCCTCGACCTGCATGTGGTTTGGCCGCTTTCGCTGCGCCTGCCCTGGTGGATCCTTACCGATTATCCCTTGGAGAACGATGTCATGACATCGGTGGATGCCGTCGCGCTCCTGGTACTTCTGTCGGTCTCGGTCGCCGCTGCCACGATCGTGTTCGGCATTCCCCTGGCGGCATGCGCAAGAATCCTTCGGACGAGGGGACGTTTCCCTCACCATCTTGCCCAAGCGCTCATTCCGCTTGCTGCAGCCTGTCTTTTCAGTGGGCTGCTTTCGTTGACGGTTTCGCAGTTGCGCTCTGACGGCCTCGTCATACCCTATTCGGATCTGTTTCGCGGTGGCCTTGTTCTTGCCGCGGCCGCCTGGTCCATGGTGTTGGTGTTCCGGATCGGCGCCCACTACAATGCACACCGTGTCACCAGAATATGCGGGACATTCATCATGGCCCTTCCGATCACGTCTTTTTCGATCGCCTGGGTCGCAGTATTTCTGAGTTGAAGCGCCGGACCGAGCCGGTCACGATGCGAGGCCCGTGGCGTTTGACGTCCCGGAGGCGAGATCCGTTAGCCTGTCTGTGTCGGTTGTCTTGTCCGGCTGGCCGGGAGATCGACGAGACGGACCGGGCGTCGGCGCCGACGTCTTCTGATTTCGACGATGAAGGGCTTTTGCAACGTGCGCATCGGCATTCCTCTCCTTTGTCCAAAACGCAGGCACTTGCCGCGAAACATGGGCTGAGTCTTACGGCGTGCGGCCTTCTTTCTCTTTGATGGACATCAAAGACGTCGAAACGCTAACCTTTATGCTCTGGTCCATCATGGACGAAAGAGGAGGAGCCTGGATGTTGCCGAGGTTCATCACTGCATTTCTGAAATCTTCTGGAGAAACAGGCGTCGTGCTGATGGAGCACGAAGGCGCACAGCGCGTGGTCATCATCGATCGCGACGCCTTGCAGCAGATCAGCAATCCACCGCGCGCCGACGAAACCAGGCTGCAGGAGCATGTCGGTACGATATGCGAAATTGCCGCCTCGAAGATGCTTCTGCAGCCGCAGTCGACATTTTCCCCGATACGGGTGTCGAAGGATGACATCGTGGCGTGGAAAGCGTCGCACGACACGCTTCATTAGGATAAGCTCCGCCGCGACATGGCCGGCTCGGCTTGACGTCCTTCCGAGCCGGCCGCGGACCGTCGATTTTGCTTGATATCTGGCTCTTTAGAGTTCGGTCGCTAGTCGCCTTTGCCTTCCGCAAGCCTCAGAAGACGCTGTGGATCGGTGACCGTCAGTTTCTGCCTGCCGCCCTCGACAATGCCCTTGCCTTCCCAGGCGCTCAGGATTCGCGACACCGTATGCAGCGTCGTGCCCGTCATTTCAGCAATATCCTGCCGCGAAATCGGGAAATCGATTTTGATCGCGGTTCCGACCGCCTTGCCGGCTTGTTTGGACAGACGCAGCACGGCATGGGCAACCCGCTTTTCCACTTCTTCGGTCGACATCTCGCGGATACGCGTGTGCGCCTCCTCAAGCCTCTGGCCGATCGTCTGCATCGCAGTCATTGCCAGACGGGGATTTTGCTCGACGAACCGCGACCACATATCGGTCGGCCATCCGAGGATGAGACTTTCCGCCGCGGCTGTGGCCGTGCCCGGATAGTCCTGTCGGCGCAGCGCCATGGCGAAGCCGAACAGGTCGCCCGGATGGACCATCCTGACAATGATCTGCTGGCCATCATGCGTGACCTGCGTGACCTTAAGCCTGCCGTGGAGCAGCAGGAAGAACGATTTCGCGGGAGCTCCCTGCTCGAAAACCGCATCGCCCTGGGCGATGCGGCGTGGTGTGGCGTGCTCGAGCATGGCGTCGAGGTCGGCATCCGTCATGCGCTCGAAAAGCTGCAGTGACTTCAAAACTGTACGGTCAACCTTCATCGTCGTCCCGCTGAACTCCATTGAAAATGGCGCCGCCGATCATATCGGCCACGGCGCGGTGCGTGAAGTCTTCGATGCTCTCGATGAAACCCGGCCGCCGGACGAGCCGGAAACCGAGATTGTCGGGCGGGCTGCCGACCGAGCATCCACCGCCTTTGGGGTTTCTCACAAAGGTGCTCATCGGAGCACGATGCTTGCCGGCGGCGATCATGATGCCGCAGTTTGTCGGGTCGGGCTCGTCGATAACGGACTTCTTGTCGAGGTCGATGCGCTTGTTGCAGGTCGAGGTCCATTCCCAGATGTTCCCGCCGAAATCGGCAAGCCCGGTCTGGCTCACGCCGAACGATCCCTTCGGCTGCGGCGCGGGGTCGCTCGAGGCGGCGCGTCGCGCTTCGCGTTCATAGTCTGCAAGCCAGCGCAGCGCGGGGTTTTTGCTGTCCGCATCGACGCCGAGTGCATCGTCGGGAAAACGATCGGCGGCAGCGTAGGCGAGTTCGAAGTCGGTCGGAAGTCGCCATTGCTCGCCCGACTTCTGCGACAGCCAGTTCGCGTAGCGCAGCGCATCCTCGTAGCTGACGCCGGTGACCGGCGTGTCGTCTCCGGCGGTCGCGCTTCGCCCTTCCGGCTCAGGGCAGGCGCCATCAGCCACGCAACGGTCATACTCGAAAAGGCTGGTCTGATATCTCATGATCGTCAGCGGCATCCGGACACGGGCCTTGCGCTTTGGCGCATCGACAGCCAGGCCCCTGCGGAAATACTCGGTCGCGTCGCGATACTGGAATTCATGGGGTGCAATTGTCACCACCTCGGGAGCTGCAACTGCGGCGTCGCGCCGCCCGATGTTCACGAGCCGCGCCTCAACCGCAAGCGTTGCGGAAAGGACCGCAAGAAGCGCAAGCGGAAGTGCGATCGAAATGCCGGAAACTCCTGCAGTCTCGGCGTGCGGTGTCATGTCCTTTTCGCAACATGCGCCCCTATTTAAGAGAACATACTGTGCAGGCCGCCCTCACGGCCTGCACAGTCCCATCAAGGTCAGCTGGCCGACGGCGACTTCACCGAAGTCATCAGATCGTCGTTCCAGTCCCCGGTGACCTTGAAGTGGGCAGCCGCACCGAGTTCGAATGCCTCGATGAGGTTGTGGTTTACATAGGCGTAGATGCCCGGCTGCGCGAAGGTGTAGAGCGCAGCACCCGCGGTGCCGCCCGGGATGAACCAGGTCTCCTGGTCCACGTCGGGCACGTTCGCAAATTTGCCGGTCGCCCAGACATATTCGCCATGGCCGCCGATGAGATGCGGTCGCGTATCGCGATTGGCCTGCGAATGGACGATGAGCACGGTCTCGCCAACTTTGGCGGTCATGGCATTGTCGCCCGTCAGCGCGCCGACGGCGCCGTTGAAAACGATGTGGGTCGGAGTCAGCGTCTTCATGACGGCAAGCGTATCCTCATAGGCCTCGCCGGGACTGTCATATTTCTTGAACTTGCCGTTCTCATCGCGCGGGATGTAGAAGTCCTGCTCGCCGACATAGTAGATCTTGTCGTAGACGAGGGGCTTTCCGTGGCCGTCGGTGAGACCTTCGCGCGGAAGAACCATGATTGCGCCGTTCATCCCCGACGTGACGTGCCAGGGCACCATGCCGGGAGGTGCGCAGTGGTAGACGAAGACACCTGCCTTCGTCGCCTTGAAGCGCAGGACGGTGCTTTCGCCGGGGCCGACGACCGTCAATGCGCCGCCGCCAAGTCCGCCCGTTGCGGCGTGGAAGTCGATATTGTGCTGCATCGTGTTCGTTTCAGGATTGATCAGCGTCAGTTCCACATAATCGTCCTGGTGGACGACCATCAGCGGGCCAGGCACCGAACCGTCGAACGTCATCGCGTTCACCTCGGTCCCGTCCTTGTCGAGCACCATCTTCTTTTCCTGGATGGTCAGCGTGAATTCCTTGATCTTCGGCCCACCTTCGGCCTTCTGACTGTGGGGGTGGACGAAGGGCGGCTTGACCAGTTCGACCTTCTCGCGCTGAAGCTTGGTGAAGTCGACTGTCGGCGCCTTCTTGGGCGCGTTTGCTGCCACCACCTCGTCGGCATGGGCAGCGCTATTCGCGATGATGATTGGCGTCAGCGCTCCTGCGACGGCAGCGCCCGTAAGCATCGTGCGACGGGTCATTTGCAGAGTATTCGTCATTTCTAATCTCCCGTAGTCGAAGAGCGAGCGAATGCCGCCCGGTCGAGAAGGAAGGTAGTAGAAACCCTGCTGGACTCTTTGATTTGGAGCAAACTGACTATTTGTGGCAGCGCAAAGTTCTGCCGCCGCTGTTTGCGTAATCTCAACGACTACCCCGACAATCTCCTGCATTGCTGTGTCGTCAATTTGGAGACACGGAAATGAAAAACACTTCGGATGCCGCGCGAGATTTTCCGCGCGGCATGTCGCGAACCGGACCGATCCTCTTCTCCTACGGCTTCCGGCCCTTCTTCCTGGCATCGGCGCTCTGGGCGATTGCAAGTATAGACCTATGGATGGCTTATCTCAGCTTCGGCGTTCCCGTCGCATTGGATTACGGGACATTGTATTGGCATGCGCATGAGATGCTGTTCGGTTTTGCGCCAGCGGTTCTGGCCGGCTTCTTGCTAACGGCGATCCCGAACTGGACCGGACGCCTGCCGATTGCCGGCAGGCCGCTGGCAATCCTGTTTTCGATCTGGTGCGCCGGCCGTATCGCCATGCTGCTCACGGGCTCGATCGGGGTCGTTCTGGCGACTGCCGTCGACAGCCTGTTCCTGCCGGTAATGCTCCTTATCTGCGCGCGCGAGGTCGTTGCTGGAAAAAAATGGAAGGACCTGAAGGTCATCGCCGGGCTTTTTATCCTCTCGCTTGCTAACGTGCTCTTTCATATTGAGGTCATCAAGGGCGCAGGCCCTGAACCTGCAATACGTTTCGGGATCGGTGCCTACGTGCTGCTCGTGACGATCGTCGGGGGCAGGATCCTGCCCAGCTTCACCCGCAACTGGATCAATCAGTTCGGCCGTACGGATTTTCCAGTGCCGTATAACAGTTTCGATGCAGCAACCATCATCATCGGTGCGGTTGCGTTTGTCCTGTGGGCGTGCGCGTCCGATTCCAGGGCAACTTGTGGGACGGCGGGTGTCGCAGCGGTCCTCAACATGATCAGGCTGGGCCGCTGGCGCGGCTGGACCACCTGGCCTGAACCTATTCTGGCCGTCCTGCATGCCACCTTCTTATTCGTCCCGGTCGGTTTTGCCGCCATTTCACTTCAGGCATCCGGGTGGTTACCCGAAATGGCCGTGCTGCATATCTTCGCGATCGGCACAATTTCGCTGATGATGCTGGCGGTGATGACGCGGGCAACGCGCGGCCATACCGGACGGAAACTGAAATCGAGCCGGATGACCAATATATCCTACGGCCTGCTTGGCGGCGTTGCACTCGTTCGGCCGCTTGCCGAACTCGTTCCCGCGCTGAGCACGGAGATCCTTGCGGTCGCCGCGATCGGCTGGACAGCGGCTTTCGGATTGTTCGTGCTGGAGCATGCACCGCTTCTATGGTCGGGGCGCAAGCCTCTGACGATGAGGGGAGGGTGACATTGCCGGCATTGGAAAGGTCGCGCGAGCGGCCTTTTTCGTTCAGCCGCGCTCGCCTCCCGGCGCCATACCCGAAAACTGCATTTCTTCGCTGAGCACGCAGCCGTCCTCGTCGACGATCGCAATCCAGATCCGATTGCCGATACGGACGGAAAGACGCCGCGTCCCGGCGTCGTCGCCGGTGCCGATCTCTACTTTCGAGCGGACAAAGCCTCGGCGCAGATGATCCAGCAGAAGGTCAGGCGTAAGGCCAAAGCGCCCTGCGAGTACGGCGGCGTCGACGACGGGGCTGCCGTCTGTCTGCAATCCAAATAGGCTTGTCCTATCCGCAAAGTCTTCGCTCATGGCCTTTCCAATCAAATGGGAGGGCAGACCGACTGTCCCGATTCGATGTGCAATTTTGCTCGTTGGGCGACCGGTCCGCCACAGGAAAAACGTGACTGCAAAGCCTCAGGTCTTCGGCAGCTCGAAGAGCGATACCATGTCCGGCGACCAGGCCGGTTCGTAGACAAGGTCGACGACGGCCTGGCTTACGCCGGCAATATCCTCAATGCGCTGACGCGCCGCGTCGGCAATATAGCCGGACGCAGGACAGAAGCGGGTGGTCGTAGTCATCTTGATCTTCACGACCGCAGGCTCGGTGACATCGATTTCGTAGATGAGGCCGAGATCGACGATGCTCGTTCCCATTTCGGGGTCTTCTATCTCTCGCAGCGCATTGCGCACGTCCTGTTCCGTCACCTCAGGCACCAGCATTGTTCTGATCTCCCGTGGTCGTCCTGATCATGATCCGGTAGGTCTTGCCGGAAGCATCGAAATTGCCGATCCATTCGTGGCCCCGTGCTTTCAATTCGTTGAAGAGGAAGACAGGTTCCCGGTTGAGAAGGGCAAACAGAACCTCGCCGTCCTCCATCGTCTCCAGCCGGGAGAGAATGCGCTCCATCGGCTCGGGCGGCGCGAGATCGGTCAGGTCGAGGTTCCAGACAGGATCGGGCCAGACCGCTTCCGTCGTGGCGACGGCGGGTTCCGATCTCTGAATGGGCTTGTTCGGGATGAAATCGATTTCCCAGTCATCATCAGCCAGACGTTTTGCGACATGTGAATAGCCGCGCTTTTCGAGCTGGCGGATCAAAGGGACGGGTTCGAATATCGCACGCAGCTTCAGACCCTCATCAGGATCGAGGCCGGCGAACGTGTCCATGATGAGCTGGAATGGCATACCGCCATCGCGCAGGATCTGTCGGACGTCGAGTTCACGGAATTGAACCATTGGCGTTACCTCTGTGGTTTTGCGGCGACGAACAGCGCCGGCTTGTGAAATGGTGCGCTCTTGATCCGGGGAGGCACGTTCGCGAGTGTACGGGCAAGAACCAGCTCGACGACGAGAGCGAAGGTCGATGCGGTTTGAAAGACCGCGAACATGCGAAAACCTGTGTCCGATCCAAGGCAGAGTGCGATCGCGGCGCCGACCACCGAAAGGTAGAAAAGGCCAAGCCAAACACTGGCCCGGCGCCCGTTGACGAGTTCGCCGAGCTTCGGTGTCGGTCTGCGGCCAAGAAGCGGGCCGAAGGCCTCGATCCAGGTGAGAAAAGGAACGATCTTCAGGAGCTGGGCGAGACCGAAGCCGGTGAGCCAGCCGAATACGAAGAGATAGACGATCGCCGACACGATACGCGTCTCGGCATGGAGGAACAGGGACACAGCAAGAAGGGAGACGGAAAGGCCAAGCATCGCGAAGGCCGGCAATGATCCCAACGTATTCAGCTCGAGCGCCGGCCGGCGCCTGGCGCGATACGTCCTGCAAATTTCAAAGAGGTAGGCAGCAACGATCAGCGCAAACAGCACTGCGGCCGACAGGAAAACGGCGCGCGCGAAATCGGGTGCGACAGGCGTGCCGATCGCTGCAGTCGACAGGAGCAGGACCGCCAGCGTGCTCGATCGGCGAACGAGTTGCGCCTTGCGCATGTCGTTGGACAGAAGGAACATCGGAAGCAGCTTGTAGCTGACGCCGATCGCCGCAAAGGTCATCCATCCGCCGAGACCGAAACTCGCATGGAAGGCCACCGCTTCCATGCCATAGGCGACGACTGCGGGTGCTTCCACCAGACCGGAAATCGTCAGCGCGAACAGGGCGCCAAGGGCCGTCGTGACCAGCAGGCAGCCGATGCCGACGAGAACGATGAGGGAGGCAGCATGCACGTGCCTTCCCCGCCACAGCAGCGCCGACAGCGACATGGAGACAGCGGCGATGGAAAGAGAAAGCGTGACGGAGGCAGCGATCATGACCAGGCCGGCCGCAGAAGAGCCAAGGCTGATCAGGTGAAAGCCCAGCATGAGAAGCGCCGGGCCGGCGACCATTCCGGCGAAAGCGATCAGATCGAAACGACTGGCCGGTCTGTCATTGCCTGTCAGGACCGGCGCGAACTGAAGCAATGATCCGATCATGAGAAGCAGAAGCCATCCGAGCGTCACGGCGTGCACGATAGCAAGCGCTCCAGGCTCGGTGATGCCAAGGGAAGGCGTCCAGACACCGGCTGCCAGCAGGCACTCCGCCAGCAGCAAGTAAGACAGCGCCGCGCCGAAATACGACATCGTCCACCGCGACAGGGTCGTGCCTACGGGCATCATGGCGCGTCTCCGGCGCTAGTGGCTGCCGCAGCAGCAGTCGCAACCCGCATCGAGGCGGGTGATCTCCACACGCCAGACATCCGGTCCCTGTTCGAGATATTCCCACGAGAATTTTCCGGGAAGGGCAGTGTCGAGCTGGTACTGCAAGGGGCGGGGTTCGTGGTCGCTGGTAATGTGGAGGCTCTGGCCCGGCGTCAGCGAGTTCAGGGTACCGAAGATCCGGGGATGGCGTTCGACGGGCGGCAGGATACGCACGTCGATGTGTGCAATCGCAGTCTGGGTGGCTGGCGCGTCTGTCATTATGGCTGTTTCCTTCTGCCGCGAGATGACGAATGACCGGACCGCGGCGCGTCCTGTATCGGAGCTGAAGATAGCCGGGTGCAGAACGGGCGACTTTGACTGCGAGCAAACAGCCGGGCGATTGTCTGTCGTTCTCGGCGCTCGCCGGTGCCTGACTCGCTGTTATCAGCGTCATGCGGATCGTTGTTGATCCAGGACAAGGAAGGCTGCCCCTTCGTCGGCATATGCACATCATGACATTCTGATGAAGGAAGCCGAAATGTCCGATGCCCTGATCGCCAAATATGGCGAGGCCCGCCTGCCACGCTACACCAGCTATCCGACTGCGCCGGCGTTTTCGCCGGCCGTCGGGCCGGAACAATATGCGCATGGTCTTTCAGAGATCGCAGCCTCCGGACCTGTCTCCGTCTACCTGCATGTTCCGTTCTGTCGCTCCATGTGCTGGTATTGCGGCTGCCACACGACGGTCACGCGCCAGGATGCGCCCGTGCTCGAATATCTCGACGTCTTGAGCCAGGAGATCGAACTCGTATCGCAGGCGGCTCGAAACGAGGTTCCGGTCAAGAACGTTCATTTCGGCGGCGGCACGCCGACGATCATGAAGCCGGACGAATTTTCGAGCCTGATGGACAAGCTCAAGAGCGCGTTCCAGTTTACCGGCGACTGCAGCGTTGCGGTCGAGATTGATCCGCGAACGCTGTCGAGCGCAATGATTGCCGCCCTCGGCGAAAACGGCGTCGACCGCGCAAGTCTCGGCGTCCAGAGCTTCGACCCAGTCGTTCAAAAAGCGATCAACCGGATACAGAGCTTCGAGCAGACGCAGGCAGCCGTGGCGGGGCTCAGAGGCTACGGCGTGACGAGCATCAATTTCGACCTTATCTATGGGCTCCCGCATCAAACCATTCGATCCTGCGTCGAAACGGTGAGAACGGCTGTCGAGTTGCGGCCGGAGCGTTTCGCCGTCTTCGGATATGCCCATGTGCCGGCCTTCAAGAAGCATCAGCGGCTGATCGACGAGGCAGCGCTGCCCGATGCTGCGCAACGCAACGAGCAGGCCGAGGCGATTGCTGACGAGCTGGAGAGCGCTGGATATGTTCGTGTCGGCCTCGACCATTTCGCATTGCCCGACGATCAGCTCGCCGTCGCCTCCCTCTCGGGAACCCTGCGGCGGAACTTCCAGGGCTACACGACCGACGAATGCGAAACCCTCATCGGGCTCGGCGCGTCGGCGATTGGGCGGCTGCCGGGCGGCTACGTCCAGAACCATGTCGCTCTTGGTCGTTACGCAGAACGGATCAGTTCGGGAATCCTCGCGACTGCCAAGGGATATGGGCTGACCGATGAAGACAAGTTTCGGGCGAGAGTGATCGAACGGCTGATGTGCGACTTCAAGGTGGATCTTGCAAAGCTTGGTGCGGAGGCCGGCTACGATGTCGGCTTTCTCCTCGAGAGGAACGATCGGCTGGTCAGTCTCGTATCGGATGGCGTGGTGACACTGGAGAAGGGCTGCATCACCGTCTCGAAGGAGCATCGCTTCATGGTCCGGGCCGTTGCAGCAGCCTTCGACGCCTATTTCGGCTCCTTCGGCCGGACGCACAGCAAGGCGGCGTGAGCGACGTCTTGACAATCAGCAGGTGATGAATGGCGATGCGCATGCCGGTCATTCCTGGCCCCCTAATGCAGAAAACCAGGCCGGAAGCGATTCCGCCTGGTTTTCCGCGTGCGAAAGGGGGGTGGCTTGGTCTTTCGCGCCTTTATGTCGTCAAGCTCCGGTAGATCGCAGGCAGTGCGCTCGGCAATTTCGAAATGTTCGACACCAGTGCGAACCCGGATCTGCCGAAGATTGCAGGCAGGTAGTCGCCGGCGCTGCGATCGACCGTCACGGCGAAGACCGCTTGTCCCTTCGCACGTGCCTCCATCACGGCCTTGCGGCTGTCTTCGAGAGCAAAGCGACCCTCGTAGTGATCGACGTCATTGGGTTTGCCGTCCGTCAGAATGAGCAGCAGCTTCTTCCTTGCGCTGTCGCTCTCCAACTGCCGGGATATATGGCGGATGGCCGCTCCCATGCGCGTGTAGTAACCGGGTTTGAGGCTTGCGATGCGGCCGGCGGTTTTGGCCGAGAATGTCTCGTCGAAATCCTTGATAGTATCGACGCGAACCCAGTCACGCCGCCGCGATGTGAAGGTCTTGATGGCAAAGCGGTCGCCGCAGGATTGCAAGCCGCGGGCAAGGACGTCGAGCGCCTGCATTTCCACGTCGAGAACCCTGCGATTGTCGACCCAGGAGTCCGTCGACAAGGAGACATCGACAAGGATCGAGGTCGCAAGTTCATGGCTGGCGGGGCGGGCACATCCATAGATACGGTCGTCCGGCTGGCCGGTGGCGATGAAGTCGATGCGGGAGCGTATGGCCGCTTCGAGATCGATCTGATCTCCGTCCAGCTGAGCCCTTCGCAGCGCCCGCTTCGGGCGCAGCGTCTCGAACTGGCGCCTGACCTTGCGCACGAGAGCGGCGTCGCTGACGATTGCCTGGTCCACCTTGCCTGAAGGTGAGCCGACCACCACGCGGCAATGGTCGGCAAGATACTGGCTCTTCCGGAAATCCCATTCCGGATAGGTGAATTCCCCGTCTATCATCGTCGGGTCGGCAGCTTCCGGGGAGAGGTCCAGGTCGAAGTGGAATTTGGATTTCGGCCGTTCGCGCGTTTCGCTGAGCGCGATCTCCTCGAGCTCTTCGGCCGCCGCCGGATCGTCCTCCTCGCTGTCATCGCTCGGGCGATCGACATTGACCATCTCCGCCATGGCGAGGATCTTTTCGAAGCGGTTCAATATGAAGGGATCGCGCTTACGGTCGTCAGCGTCGCGTTTGCGTGTCGCCTCATGCGACGGTCGCGCCTGTCGGTCGTCACCCGCCTGATCGGATGGAAGGTCATCGCGTTCGGATGGGCTTAACTCGCTGCGACCCCTGAAATCCGGCCAGATCGGCAAAGGCAGCATCGGCAGATAACCGGCAGGGGCGGCGGCTATCTTCGGGCGGACAGCGTCGGGAAGGGGATGATGCAAGGGAACGGTGAGCGCCAGCTGGGCGAATTCCTCGATCCACCGTTCGGTCTGAGGAAGCGTTCCGCGCCTGCGGCAGCCAAGCAACGCCTGGGTCAGCCGCCCATAGCGTGCCACCATTCCAGGAAACTGCTGGATGACCAGAGCGGAATTTTTCCGACCCGTTTCGATCCGCCACAAATCGGAAAGAACCGGATCGGCAGGCGGTGTAAAGGACGGCGCAGTTGCCACATAGGCGGCCAGCCAGAAATAGAGATCCCGGTTGAGCGAGCGGTCGTCGAAAAGATCGACGACCGCTGGCAGATGGATTGCCGTGCCGTCCCAGGTCGGATGGTCCGATCTTTCCTCGCCGAGGCCGATGACTTGTCTCAACCGCAGCCTGTGCATCGAGGTTTTCTGTCTTGCTCTCTGGATCTGCAGGGTGGTGTCCCCGCCGAATGCCCTGAAGCAGACAGCGAGCTGCGGTCTGAGCTCGGCAAGGTGAACGGCCTCTGCAGGATGGTGCAGCCATGAACTGGTGTCGCCGACCAGCCGATGCCAGGCGCGCCCCACCGTCTCTTCGAGTTCCAGAAATTCCAGCATGCTTCACCTATCCGATCGCGGCCCTGGCGACCTCGACAAGGGCGGCCTTGACGTCCGGCTCGTCTGTCAACGGCTCAATGATGGCTGCCCGCACAGCGTCGATTGCCGGCAGGCCGGCATCGATAAGCGAGGCGCAGTAGATCAAAAGGCGGGTCGAAACACCTTCTTCCAGGTCCTGGCCCTTGAGCGCGCGCAGGCGTCGGGCAAGCTCTACAAGCGGTGCGACCCTGGCTTCGGCAAGACCGCTTTCCAGGGACACTGTGGCAATCTCCCGCTCGGGCGGCAGGAAATCGAATTCGATTGAGACGAAGCGTTGACGCGTGCTGGGCTTCAGCGCCTTCATCAGGTTCTGGTACCCAGGATTATAGGAGACGACGACCATGAACCCTGGGCCGGCTTCCAGGACTTCGCCGGTCCGCTCGAGCGGAAGGATGCGCCGGTCGTCCGTCAAAGGATGGAGAACCACCGTCACGTCCTTGCGCGCCTCGACGATTTCGTCGAGGTAGCAGATGCCGCCATCTCGAACGGCCTTGGTGAGCGGGCCATCCATCCAGACCGTCTCGCCGCCCTTGAGAAGGTATCGGCCGGTGAGATCGGCGGCCGTGAGGTCGTCGTGGCACGAAACGGTCGACAAAGGCAGGCCGAGACGGGCGGCCATGTGCTGCACGAAGCGGGTCTTCCCGCAGCCGGTCGGCCCTTTCAGGAGGATCGGGAGTTGTCGCGTCCAGGCGTGTTCGAAGAGCGCGCATTCGTTCCCCTGAGGCGCGTAGTGCGGTATCTCCACGTCCGGATTGAGCGGATGGTTGAAGGCTATTGTCATCGTTGTTCTCCAGGAAAATGGCCCGCCTCATTCGGCGGGCTGGACCACTGGGCTTGGGACGCGCGTCCGTCCGGGAACAAGCAGCGACCAGATGAACATCAGGGCGCTGATGAACACGAAGATGCCGGAGCCAAGTCGCACCCAGTAGAAGAGGGCGAGCTGATCCTGGACTTCCATGTACGACTGGCCGAGAACCCGCTGCAGATGCACCTGGATGATGCCGGCGAAGGTGAGCGCGAAGGTCATGACCGACATCGCGGTGCACATGATCCAGAAACTGGCAATCGACAGCCATTGATTATAGGGCGCGCGGCCGCGGATCTGCGGGACGGCATAGGCCATCGCCGCGAGATTGAGCATCACATAGGCGCCGAAGAAGGCGAGATGTCCGTGGGCAGCGGTGACCTGCGTGCCGTGGGTATAATAGTTGACCGACGAGAGCGTATGCAGGAAGCCCCAGACGCCGGCGCCAAAGAAGGCCATGACCGAGCAGCCGATCGACCAGAGAAGAGCAGCCCTGTTTTCGTGCTTGCGGCCGGCCCGCCAAGTCATGACGAAGGTGAACACGACCATGGTGAAGAAGGGCGCAACCTCAAGTGTCGAGAAAAGCGATCCGATCCACTGCCAGTAACCGGGGGCGCCGATCCAGTAATAATGGTGGCCGGTGCCGAGGATCCCGGAAAACAGCGCCAGTCCGATGATGACGTAAAGCCATTTCTCGACCACTTCCCGGTCGATACCGTTCAGCTTGATCATCAGGAAGGCGAGCACCGATGCCATGATCAGTTCCCAGACGCCCTCGACCCACAGATGGACGACATACCACCAGTACATCTTGTCGAGCGCCAGATTGACGGGGTTGTAGAAGGCGAAGAGGAAGAAGATCGCGACACCCCACAGGCCGAAGAGCAGGATGTTGGTGATGGTCGTCTTGCGTCCCTTGAGCGCGGTCATAGTGACGTTGAAGAGGAACATCAGCGCCACGATCACGATCCCGACCTTGATCGCGAAGGGCTGTTCCAGGAACTCGCGGCCTTCATGAATATGGAAGAGATAGCCGACGACGGCGACTGCCGCGGCGATGAGGAAGATCCAGAACTGTGCGATGGCGATCCTCGTGCTGTAGAGCTCGGTCTCGCATTCCTCCGGCAGCAGGAAATAGGTCGTTCCCATGAAGCCCATCAGCAGCCAGACGATCAGCGCATTGGTGTGGATCATCCGCACGATGTTGAAGGGCAGTTCGACGGATAGCGTATTGGGCAGCACGTAGATGGTGCCGGCGAGCACGCCGAACAGGAGCTGGGCCATGAACAGGCCGAGAGCTCCGTAAAAATAGAGCATTGCGACGCTCTGGGTCTTGTACTTCATTTCTATAGCCTCTCGCTGTCAGCCGGCCTGGTTCGGGGGCCAGTTCTGGGTGTTGGTCTTGCTGACCCATTCGAGGAAGTCGGCGAGGTCATTGACCTCCTGATCTGTCAGATTGAACTGCGGCATCTGCCGTCGACCTTCGATGCCGGAGGGTTGTGCGGCCATCCACGCGTGAAGCGCCTCGCGGGCATTCGCCGGATCCTTGTCCCCACCCCAGCGGATCCAGACATTCGACAGTTCCGGCGCGAAGTAGGCGCCCTCGCCGTCGAGGGTGTGGCAGTTGATACAGGCGTTCTTTTCCCAGATGTGTTTTCCGCGGGCGACGCCTTCCGTCAGGGTGGCCTCATTGGTGGAAACCGTGCGGATGTAATAGTGACTGTGGGCCGTCAGGCCCACGAATATCGCAAAGAAGAATGCCGACCCGCCGTAGAACACGTTTCGGGCCGCGGTTTTTGTCAGGCGTTCAGCCATTGATCATCCTTTCATGTCAGTGGCGGTGCCGCCGTGACGTCGGAAATCGAGCCAGCGGGCTCGCTGGAAGGGAATGGCGGAATTCGACCGGGAGCTCTTTGCTCATTCGCAAGCATGCCGACGAATGTACGATGGCGGAATACGCTGTGAGGCATGCCAGCAAAGCCGCAAGCCACTTGCAGCCTGCAGGTGCGCTGAGTTTTTTAGAAAGCGAAGCGAAACTTCAAACAGACAATTGCAAGGCGGTGCGCGCGACCGCAATCAGCAGCACGAATGCCGCCCATAACCATAAGGCAGCGGTCAAAGGCGTGCTGGTTCCGCGAAGCCCGAGAAAATCCAATACGACAAGCCGAACCTTGATGACGGCAATCGTGGCGATCATCACCGCGACCAAAGCCGGCGGTATTCCGTCCGGCAGGGCGCGTATCAAGACGAACATGCAGCCCGTCAGAGCGAGCAGAAGCAGCAAGGCGCGCGAGCAATTCGGGCGATCGGAACGCTTCATAGCAGGTAGATCAATGGAAACATGACGAGCCAGACGATGTCGATCACATGCCAGAGCGTGGTGATCAGATGGACGTTCTCGCGGGTCGGAAAGACTGTGACGAGGACGAGGATCATCGATCCGAACGCCACATGCGTCAGATGAAACCCGGTGATGAGAAGATAGAGCTGTGAGAAGGGATCCCCGGAGAGAAGTGATGCGCCTTCGAACGCATATTCCAGGCATTTGAGACCGGCGAAGACGACCCCTCCCAGGGCCGCCACAAGCAGCATCAAACGTCGGCGAGAGATCGCGTTCTGTTCGCCAGCCTTGGCGGCAAACCAGCCGCTTGCCAGAAGTACGATCGTGTTGACGACCGGCAGGGCATGATGAAGCCTCGCCTTGCCGGCTGCGAATGTTTCCGGGTGCAGCGCGGAGGCGACGACGAATGCCGTCAGCAGCGCTCCGAAGGCGACCAGCTCGCTCCAGGCAAGGATCCATACCAGCAGATCGCCATTATCGGTATCGCGCGTCTCGCGACTTGAGATCATCGAGGTCATATTCTCAAGCTTATGGCGAGGCTGAGTGCCCGTCTTTGTGAAACCGCAAACAGTCATGTGTCCCCCTGCGGACAGGCCGATCGCCGAGCGAGAGCTCTCTTTGACCGATCTCAAAGAAGCGCCCACCGTGGCTCGCTATCCTGCGTTCGCAAAGGAGACCTCATGAGCGACGCACAAATCGGACTTTCGATAGCAACACCTGTCATCGTGATCTTCGCGATCATGCTTTACCGGATGGGCGTGCTGCAACGGACAGGTGTCGTGACTGCGGTCATCGCCGCCATTGCCATTGCCGCAAGCCTGTTCCTGCAGAGGTGAGCGATGAACTGCCCGACATCCGCGTTCCATGAGCTCGAAGCCCGCTATGGCGAACTCTTGTCCTGGTGCGATCTTCTTGAGGCGCTCGCCGATTTCCTGCCATGTCGCATCAATGAGCGGATTTGCGGCATGGTTGCCGACGGGCTTCTTCCCCTGCTTCTGAGCACTCATCGGCTGGAGGAGCAGATCGTTTCGGACCGGTTGGGAGCGGTCATGAGCGGCAGCGAGCGATCCGAGATGGAGGAATGCCTCAGAGCTGGTCGACTGGTCGATCTCGAGGCGGCACAAGACGTGGTAGAGGTGCTTCAGGCGCTGCAGGACGGCTGCTGCTCTCTGTCCTTCGACACGGTCAGCCTCCTGCTCAGATCGTTCTTCTGCGCCTTGCGTCGGCATATCGCTGCGCAGCGTCGGATCATCAGGCGGATAGACGAGGTCTCCAGGGCCGAGCTCGGCGCGGCGTGATCCAGGCAGGCCTAGTCTAGTCGGTTTTTACCGGGAGGTCGCCTTCGAGATGGACGAGGTTGAAGTCGTCGATCAGTACCTGAATGTCCACGCTCCAGCCCGCGATATCTGAAAGCGGCAGGTTTCTCGCAGCCCATGTGCCATCGGCGGCATTTGTCAGGCTGTACTTGAGAGGTTCGATCCCACGCACTGCGTTACGCAGGCCGAGCGATACGCTTCGTGGCTGCATCGGATCGAATTGCGGCGTCAGGATCGAAACGCGGATATCGGCCGTGCCGTTAGGCTGCGGCGTCATTTCGAGTTCCGCCATTGCCTTCTGCCCATGGAGATGGAGCGACACCGGCGGTTGGGCATGGGCGTATTGATATTGTCCAGGACCAGCAAAACGCCACAACGATGCGGCAGCGACGATCAAAAGCGCCAGCCCGATCTCGCTGCCGATGCTCCAGCCCAGCCTGCGCCGGGCAGCAGGGTCTCCGGCCAGTGCCGGAGCAGTCAGCCAGAACCGATTGTAGAGCGCCAGGATGCAGAGGACCGCAACAAGGCCGATCTTGACGGCCAGCACGCGCGCAAACAGCGACGACCATGCCAGGTCGATGCGGGGCATTTCCATCGCTGCAAGCAGCAGTCCTGCCAGCAGCATCAGGACGAAGGGGACGGGGATCAAGCACGAGAAAAACCGCAGCGGCCGCCGATCTTCAGCAGATCGGCTGAGATGCAGCAGCGGCGGCAGGCTTCCGATCCAGAAGAGCAAGATGGCAACATGCAGGAAGATCGACGCCTGCGCGATGAAGCGGGGCTGCGCAATCGAACTGTGGCCTGTCAGTGTGAAGGCGAGTGAGGCAATGGCAAGTGCGGCAGCCGAGGTTATACGCGCCGGCCACGGACGACGGGCCAAGGGTAAGACCGCCAGCGCAACTGCCACAAGCTTGAGGCATTGGGCAATCCCCGTTGGGTCGGAAAAAGCCTGGGCAATCGGCTCCAATCCGGCCCAGCCAAGGCCCATGCCAACGTCGTCCAGTCCCTGAAGATAAAGCCCTGCCAGGATGAGGATGATCGCTCCGGCAGCCAGGGCAGGGGATCCTGCGCGCCAGCCTGCCGCAGAGAGCCAGCAGTTGAAAAATGAGCCGCCGACAATGACGGCGAGACCAAGCGTCGAACCGATAGTGACCAACCAGATGGCGGCATGCAACGCCTTCGACGGTATATCGGAAACATTGCTGAAACGGGCCGACACTTTGCCGACATGAAAGACAATGGATCCGCCAATCGGATGGCCGTCCTCCGACAATACCCTGTAGCTGAAGATCACTGTGCCGTCTGCGAGCGGGCGGGGAAGGGGCGCTTCGACTTCGGCACCCGTCGAATTCGCTGAAATCTCTCTGGCCACCCCATCGGCGGCGACCATGCTAGAGCGAACGACCCTGACGGCTTCGTTGAAGCGCAGCAGGATTTGTTCTGGCGCGACGGCGAGAATATCGTTGTTTGCGGGCGAGGATGCGATCAGGACGGCGTGGGCGTCGGCTCCCGCCGCCATGACAAGAAGCAGCCCCGCGACACGTGCGAGAAGGCAAAAGGCGGCCCATAGGGAGAAATTCCGCGCCATGGGCGACAACCTGCTTCGGGCTCGTCTCTGCCTGCCTTAGGAACGAGGCTGAGCGACGACGTCGAAAAACGGCGCCGGGGTTTCGTAATCATCGGACGTCTTGCCGGCAGCGGGAATGTCGATCCAGCGCTCGACCGCGCCTTCGGCGCATTCCTGGACGACGGGGACGTAAATGCGCGTAGCCGCAGGCAGTTCCTTCGCCACGGTCGTGCGAAAGACGAATTCATCATATTCGTCATCGGCAAGCGAGCCGCCTTGCCACACGATCTCGGTGAGGCCTTCCTTGACCTGCTCGCCATAGAGATCGTAGCTCTTTTCGTAGGTTCCGCGGATTTTTTCCAGCGTCCAGCCCGCCTTCGGCATCGGCTTGACAGACAGCAATCCCTCGGGGATTTTTACCCGGATACTGACGGTTGCCTTGCCTTTGCAGCCGTGCCCCACGCGCAGGACGGCCTTGTAGGCCTTGCCGGAGACCGCATCGGCCTGCTCGAGAGTGATGTGGGCCTGCGCCGTTCCGGCAATGCAAAACATGCCTGCTAGTGCGAGCGCAAAGTGTCTGATCATGACATGTCTCCTCGTCCGCAGGTGGGGCGCATGGCGCCGCCACCTGTGAGTGCCTTAACGTTATTGCGTGACCTGTGCGATCTGTGCGAGATCGGCATCGAGGCGCTTGCGCACCATGTTCGGAAGCTTGGTGGTCTTGATGACTTCGAGGTTGGCGGGGTTGTCGCCGACCTGGATCAGCGCCACCATGCCCATGCCTGCGTGCGGCGTGCACTTGATGACATAGGCGCCGGGGACGTCGAATTTGGCCTGATATTGCTCGCTGGGCTTGGATTTGAACTCCGCGGCTCCATCCGGAATAAGGCCCTTGTAGGTCTCGGCATTGTGGCTCTTGTCGGTGGGCACGAAGGTAACGGTGTCTCCGGGCGCGATCTTGACAAATCCCGGCTCGAAGACCATCGCGCCGTCAGCGCCCTTGTTGAGCATCTGGATCTGATGGTCGGCGGCCATGAGCGGCGCTGCCGATGCCATCAGAACCGCTCCGGCAGCGATCAGTCCAAATTTCAGACGCATTGCATTTCTCCTATGTTCGGGGCCGATCTTGGCCTCGACTGCGGTTCTAGGACATGCAGGCGTGTCACTCTTTGATGCCCGTCAAATTGGCGGGGCCAAACCAGGCGACAGGCGGCTCTCTTTGTCCGGTTTCGACGATACGCAGGGAAAGGGTAGTGCGGGCCCCAATCACGTTGATGACAGCATCCAGTTCGAGGCAGGAGTGGATGCAGGTTTGCGTCTGCGGAACCGTCAAAGGCTCCGGCGGACAATCGGATTGCTGGATTTTTGAGAGGGTTACGCGCCCCGCTTCACCGGGCGTCGATGAGCTCACGCACTTTCAGGGCGAGGTCGCGCGCAGTATAGGGCTTTCGAAGCCATTGCGCGCCGGCGATGACCTCGTTTGCCGCTAGTGCGGGCTCCGAATATCCTGAGGTGAAGAGCACGGCGAGGTCAGGCCGTTCCACGCGGGCGGCCCTTGCCAGCTCGTCGCCGGTCATGCCCCCGGGCATGACGATGTCGGTGAACAAAAGCGCGACGTCGGGCTGGCCCTTGAGCAATTCCAGTGCCCGACGGCCATTGTCAGCCTCGAGCACGGCATATCCCATCCCGGCAAGCCTGGCGACGGCAACCCTGCGGACGCGCGCGTCGTCCTCGACCACAAGAACGCGTTCGTCGCCACCCGGCAGTGCTGCTTCGGCCTTGCCGCCGGCCGTCGCTTCATCTCTTGCGCCGGCGCTTGAAAGAGCCGGCAGGTAGATGCGGATCGTCGAGCCGCGACCGACCTCGCTATAGATCTGCAGGTGGCCGCCGGATTGCTTGACGAAGCCGTAGACCATGCTGAGGCCCAGTCCGGTTCCGGATCCCACTTCCTTGGTGGTGAAGAAGGGCTCGATCGCACGCTTCTTGACCTCTTCGGTCATGCCGTCACCGGTATCGCTCATGGAGACGAGGACGAAGTTGCCGCTGCGAACTTCCGGATACATTTTCGCGTAGTCCGCATCGAGCTGCACACGTGAGACCTCGGTGGTCAGAGTGCCGCCTTTCGGCATGGCGTCGCGCGCGTTCAGAGCGATGTTGAGGATCGCGTTCTGCAGCTGGGAACTGTCGACCAGCACGTTGAAATCGGATCCTGAAAGGACCGTCGACAATTTGATGTTTTCACCGAGCGTCCTTCGCAACAGGTCCGAAAAGCCGGTGACGAGCCGGCCGAGATCGGCCTGCTTCGGGTTCAACGGTTGACGCCTTCCGAATGCCAACAATTGTCCGGTGAGCTTTGCGCCGTCGGCCGCGGCATCCTGCGCCTCCTGCAGCATATCGCGCAGCGGGCCCGACGGGAGCTTGTCCTCGATCATCTCCAGATTGCCGCTGATCACGGTCAGCAGATTGTTGAAGTCGTGCGCCAGCCCGCCGGTCAACTGACCCACGGCTTCCATCTTCTGGGCCTGGCGAAGGTCCTCTTCGATCTTGAACCTGCTGGTCAGATCACGAACGAAGCCGGTGAAGATCCGTTCGCCATTTGCCGTTGCCTCGCCGACATGAAGCTCCATCGGGAACTGGGTGCCGTCAGCGCGCTGGCCTGTTACGACGCGCCCGTAACCGATGATCCGCTTCTCGCCCGTCTGCATATAATGGTCGATATATCCGTCATGGGCTGCGCGGTAGGGTTCGGGCATCAGCTTCTTGACATTCTGGCCGCAGATTTCTTCGGAGCTAAAGCCGAAGAGCATCTCCGCCGCCTTGCTGAACGACATGACATTGCCGTTCTGGTCGATGACGACCATCGCATCGGGTACTGTGTCGAGGATCGACGACAGGTGTGCCTCGCGCGCCCGCACGGCCTCTTCCGCCTTGCGCAGGGCGCTGACATCGCTGTTTGCCTCGATGACGACGGGATCACCGTCCGGAAGATTGACGAGCACGCAGCGGGTCGTCACGTACATGTCGCGACCGTTCTTATGGCGATGAATGACCTCGCCCTGCCAGAAACCCCGCGTCGTCAGGTGCGCGCGTATGGCGTCCATCGGCTCAGGAAAGCGCGTATCGAGCAAAGCGTAGACGGTCTCGCCTACGGCCTCTTCACGGGTCCAGCCGTACATGTTCTCGCTGCCGATCGACCAATGGGTGATCGTGCCTTCGAGCCGGTGCACGATGATGTCGGCCCCGTCGAGCACATGCACGAGCGCGTCCAGTTCCTGGGGCGATGCGATGCGCGGCGAGATCAGACGGTGAGGCATAGACATTCGTTCCGTAGTCAGTGGACGCTACCCCTATGGCAGGTTCTGTCCGAAAAATCATCCACGTTGCCCGACAACTGTGCGAGGCGGGCTAGATTGACGATGCGCAGATTGTGCCGTCCGTCCGGAATGACGATCTTCCTCTGGGCAAGCTTGCTGATCGAGCGCGAAACGGTCTCGATGGTCAAGCCGAGATAATCGGCGATGTCCTGCCGGCTCATCGGCACCTCGAGCAGCCCCTGGTGGAGCGATTCGCCGTCACGGGTCGCAAGCTTCATGAGAAAGGTGCAGAGGCGTTCCTCTGCATTTTTCCTGGACAGGAGCACGAGTTGGTCGTGGGCCGACGCGGTCTCCCTGCAGAGTAGGCTGATATAGGCCGGCCGCAGAAGCTCGGAACGCTCAATCTCTTCCTGGAACTGTTTGCGCGAGAGGCGGCGAATCTTGCAATCCGTCACGGCTTCGGCGGTAAAGAGGAAATCGCCCTGCAGGAAAGAGCCGACGACATCGCCGGCGAAGTGAAAGGCGGTTATGACCCGGCGCCCGTCGCCGATAATGCGATGAAGGCGTACGACGCCTTCGGTGATCTGGAACAGATGCCGTGCGGCATCCCCCTCCCAACAGATCGCCTTTCCCGCCCCGACCGTTTCGGTCGCCGACATCTGGAAAAGCGACGACAACGAATTGTCCTGAACCGCTTTTACGCCAAGATCGACGTTCTCGAATGCCTGTTGGCCCTGCATCAACATCTCAATGATCCCCGTGCCCTGATTGAATGTGAGGCCAATAGAAAGGCGTTCGGTCACAGCGGAATGAGCGGACGGTGCCAAAGGGTAAGGTTCTGTAACAGTCTGTAACAACGGGCAAAGCCACGCCTTCGTTGACCTGGATCAAGGAACAGGCGGGGTCTCCATGACAGTCGTTCCTCAAAGTACGAGAAAGGCGACCGCGCTGTGGTCGTCTGCGCACTGGGGACGTCATCATGAACTATACTACGGAAACCATGGTGGTCGCCGTGGGAGCATTCCTGGCATTGCTTGGCGCTGCTTTCGCCCACGACCATCTATTTTCAATCCACATGGGGATATTGAGCTTCTGCCTTTTTGCGGGAACGCTGCTTCTCGTCAGAAAGGTAGATTTCTCACCGACGGGCCGGCTGCCGAAAGCCGATCCGTCCGGCTATTTCGACGAGGTGATCCGCTACGGTTTGATCGCCACCGTATTCTGGGGCGTCGTCGGTTTCCTCGTCGGCGTTGTCATTGCGGCGCAATTGGCGTTCCCGGATCTCAATTTCGCTCCCTACCTGAATTTCGGCAGGCTCCGGCCCGTCCACACATCGGCGGTGATCTTCGCCTTCGGCGGCAATGCGCTGATCATGACGTCCTTCTACGTCGTCCAGCGCACCTGTCACGCGCGCCTCTTCGGCGGGAGCCTCGCCTGGTTCGTCTTCTGGGGCTATCAGCTCTTCATCGTCATGGCGGCGACCGGCTATGTCCTCGGCATCAACCAGGCGCGCGAATATGCCGAGCCCGAATGGTACGTCGACCTGTGGCTGACGATCGTCTGGGTCGCCTATCTCGCCGTCTTCCTCGGCACCATCCTGAAGCGCAAGGAGCCACATATCTATGTGGCGAACTGGTTCTATCTCGGCTTCATCGTGACGATCGCGATGCTGCACGTCGTCAACAATCTCGCAGTGCCGGTCTCCTTCCTCGGCTCGAAGAGCTACTCGTTGTTTTCGGGCGTTCAGGACGCCCTGACGCAGTGGTGGTACGGCCATAACGCCGTCGGCTTTTTCCTGACCGCCGGCTTCCTCGGGATGATGTATTATTTCGTGCCCAAGCAGGCTAACCGCCCCGTCTATTCCTACCGGCTGTCGATCATCCACTTCTGGGCGCTGATCTTCATGTATATCTGGGCCGGGCCGCATCACCTGCACTATACCGCGCTCCCGGACTGGGCGCAGACCCTCGGCATGGTCTTCTCCATCATGCTCTGGATGCCCTCCTGGGGCGGTATGATCAATGGCCTGATGACGCTGTCGGGTGCCTGGGACAAGATCCGCACCGATCCCATTATCCGCATGATGATCGTCGCCATCGCCTTTTACGGCATGTCGACCTTCGAAGGCCCGATGATGTCGGTCAAGACGGTGAACTCGCTCAGCCACTACACCGAATGGACCATCGGTCACGTGCATTCGGGCGCGCTCGGCTGGGTCGGTATGATCACCTTCGGTGCGATCTACTACATGACGCCGAAGCTGTGGGGCCGCGAACGCCTCTACAGCCTGCGCATGGTCAACTGGCACTTCTGGCTCGCAACGCTCGGCATCGTCGTCTATGCGGCGGTTCTGTGGGTCGCCGGCATCCAGCAGGGCCTGATGTGGCGCGAATATAATTCCCAGGGCTTCCTCGTCTACTCCTTCGCCGAAACCGTGGCCGCGATGTTCCCCTATTACGTGCTGCGCACAATCGGTGGTGGTCTCTACCTGGCCGGCGGCATCGTAATGGCCTGGAACGTCTTCATGACCATCCGCGGCCATCTGCGCGACGAAGCCGAAATTCCTTCTGCCTATGTGCCGCAGGCACAGGCTGCCGAGTGAGGTGACACATGGCATCAATCCTGGACAAACATCAGATCCTCGAGAAAAACGCGACCCTTCTTCTGGTCGGCTCGCTGCTCGTGGTCAGCATCGGCGGTATCGTCGAAATCGCGCCGCTGTTCTACCTGCAGAACACGATCGAGAAGGTGGAGGGAATGCGTCCCTATACGCCGCTTGAGCTGGCAGGCCGCAATATCTACATCCGCGAAGGCTGCTATCTCTGCCATAGCCAGATGATCAGGCCGTTCCGAGACGAGGTGGAACGCTATGGCCATTACTCGCTGGCCGCCGAATCCATGTACGACCATCCCTTCCAATGGGGCTCGAAACGCACGGGTCCGGATCTCGCGCGCGTGGGCGGCCGCTACTCCAACGAGTGGCATGTCCAGCATTTGTCGAACCCGAGGGCCGTCGTGCCGGAATCGATCATGCCGAGCTATGCCTTCCTCAAGGAACACGAGATCACCGTCAAGGACGTCGGCATGGACCTGAAAGCAAATGTCGATGTCGGCGTACCCTATAGCGACGACATGATCGCCAATGCGGAGGCGGACATGAAGATGCAAGCCGACCCGAATGCCGATACGACCGCGCTTCTCGAGCGATATCCCAAAGCCAAGGTAGGCGATTTCGACGGCGACCCGTCGAAGCTCACCGAGATGGATGCCCTTGTGGCCTATCTGCAGATGCTCGGCACGCTCGTCGACTTCTCGACCTATGACGACGCCACCGGCTACCGATGAGGTGAAACATGGAAACCTACACCGCAATGCGGCACTTCGCCGACAGTTGGGGCCTCCTGGCGATGACGGCCTTCTTCATCGGAGCGATCATTTTCACGCTCCGGCCCGGTGGCAAGCAGGCCGCGAAGGATGCCGCCAACATTCCTCTGAAGGACGATTGAGATGTCGGAAAAACATATCGATGAAATCAGCGGCGTCGAGACGACCGGCCATGAATGGGACGGCATCCGTGAACTGAACAATCCAATGCCCCGGTGGTGGGTCTGGACCTTCTACGCGACGATCCTGTGGGCGATCGGCTATGCCATCGCCTATCCGGCCATACCGATGATCACATCGGCTACGAAAGGCTATTTCGGCTTTTCCAGCCGTGCCGAGCTGCAGCAGGACCTCGATCTAGCCAAGGCATCGCAGACGAAGTTCCACGACATGATCGCCGCCAAGACCGTGCAGGAAATCGATGCCGATCCGGCTCTTCGCGAATTCGCGATCGCCGGCGGCGCCTCCGCCTTCAAGGTCAATTGCGCGCCGTGCCACGGTTCTGGCGCGAGCGGCGGACCGGGTTTCCCCAACCTCAATGATGACGACTGGCTCTGGGGCGGTGACCTTGATCCCATCCAGACGACAATCGCCCACGGCATCCGCTTCGATGGCGACACGGACACGCATGTCTCAGAAATGCCGGCCTTTGCCGACATGCTCGACAAGGATCAGATCCGGCAGGTTGCAGCCTATGTCTGGAGCCTGACGAACAGGCCATCGGACGAAACCCTCGTTGAGCCCGGAAAGCAGGTGTTCCTGGACAACTGTGCGGCGTGTCACGGCGAGAATGCCAAGGGCAAGCCGGAGATGGGCGCGCCTGATCTTGCCGATGCCATCTGGCTGAAAGGTAGAGGTGAGGACGCCATCATCCGCCAGGTTGCGGCTCCGAAGCATGGTGTCATGCCGGCGTGGTCCGCGCGCCTTGGAGACACGACCATCAAGGAACTCACCGTTTTCGTCCACTCGCTCGGCGGCGGTCAATGAGAGGCCGGCAGGATGACGAACCATGATCATAACGCGCTCCTTGAACTCTATGGCACGCCGCGTGCGGTGATCCGCTCACGCGTGACGATGCGCCAAGGTCCGCTCCGCCGGCCTGCGAGCAGGAAGATCCCGCAAAGATCGGCAGTTCGATCGTAAGCTTGATCTGCCTCAAAGATCATAACCCGACCAGCCGGTAGATCTGCAAACGAGGACGTCCCAGCGGCTTCTCCCCGTTGTCCTCCAGGCCGTGCCCCTCTCCCGGGCGCGGCCCTTTTCTTTGATCAAGCACAAGGAGCGATCGGACGCAACAGCCTATGCCTGTCGATTGCCCAGCTCTTTCAGGGCCGCATCCTGCCCGGGCAGGGCGTGTGCCATGCAAACCATGTTCTTGATATGAATCAAGGATCGTCAGCCGGAAACGGAGGAGAAGGGCAGTCACAAATCGGAACAGGCCCATGAACCTCTACACAGCACCCGATCCCAAATCAGTGGAACGTGTCAACGCCGAGCCGGTTAACGCCCGCCGCAACCGTCAGCCGCTTTATACAGCGCGCAAGAAGGTCTTCCCCAAGAGGGTTCAAGGGCATTTTCGCCGGTTCAAGTGGATCGTGATGCTGATCACGCTGGCGATCTATTATCTTGCTCCCTGGATCCGCTGGGATCGCGGGCCCTACGCGCCCGACCAGGCGATCCTGATCGACCTGGCGTCGCGCCGCTTCTTTTTCTTCTTCATCGAGATCTGGCCGCAGGAATTCTACTATGTCGCCGGATTGCTGGTCATGGCGGGGTTCGGGCTGTTTCTGGTCACCTCCGCCGTCGGCCGCGCCTGGTGCGGTTATGCCTGTCCGCAGACGGTCTGGGTCGACCTATTTCTCGTCGTCGAGCGCGCCATCGAAGGCGACCGCAATGCCAGAATGAAGCTCGACGCCGGACCGTGGACGCTCGACAAGCTTCGCAAGCGCCTGCTCAAGCATGCGACCTGGCTTGTCATCGGCGTTCTCACCGGCGGTGCATGGGTATTCTATTTCGCCGACGCGCCAACCCTCGTCAAAGGCCTCTTCACCGGGCAGGCTCCGGCCGTCGCCTACGCCACCGTCGCCATTCTGACATCGACCACCTACGTCTTTGGCGGGCTCCTGCGCGAACAGGTCTGCACCTATATGTGTCCCTGGCCGCGTATCCAGGGCGCCATGCTCGACGAGAACTCGCTGGTCGTGACCTATAACGACTGGCGCGGCGAGCAACGCTCGCGCCATGCCAAGAAGGCACAAGCAGAGGGGCAGGCCGTGGGCGACTGTGTCGACTGCAATGCCTGCGTTGCCGTCTGTCCGATGGGCATCGATATCCGCGATGGACAGCAGATGGAGTGCATCACCTGTGCGCTCTGCATCGACGCCTGCGACAATGTCATGGACAAGATCGGCAAACCGCGCGGCCTGATCGCCTATGCGACGCTCAGCGAATATGCGAGCAACATGAACATTGCCACCGACGGGGGCAGGATACCCGTCCAGCCGGCGCGCGTCAGAAATCCGGACGGTTCCCTTGTCGACGGCATTCGCCACTTCAACTGGCGCATCATCTTTCGGCCACGTGTCGTCTTTTACGCGAACGTCTGGACCTGCATCGGCATTGCCATGCTCGTGCATCTGTCGATGCGCGAACGGCTGGAGCTCAATGTCGTCCATGACCGCAACCCCCAATATGTGCTGGAAAGCGACGGATCGATCCGCAACGGATACACGCTGCGTGTGCTCAACATGGTTCCCAAGCCGCGCACGATCGAACTGACTCTGTCGGGCATCGATGGTGCGACGATGCGGATCCCCGAGCTCGGCAAGGAGGAGGGACGTCGGTTCATGATCGATGCCGCCCCCGACGCAGCGACGACGCTCAAGGTGTTCGTCACCCGCAAGCCGACGGGCGACGCCGTCAACGAATTCCTCTTTTCGATCGAAGATGCCGGTCACGCCGACCGCGCGACCTATCGCGCCGCATTTAACGCCCCAGGAGATGTAAGATGAGCACCCGCACGCAAGGATTCACCGGCACGCATATGTTGCTGACGACGTGTGCCTTCTTCGGCGTGATTATCGCCGTCAACTTTACGATGGCTTGGTACGCCTCGTCGAGCTGGAGCGGGCTCGTGGTCGAGAACACCTATGTCGCCAGCCAGGAATTCAATGAGAAGGCCGCCGCGATGAAGGCGATGGCTGCCTCCGGGATCGCGGGCAGGCTTTCGCTGAAGAGCGACGAAATCCATTATGATATCAGCAACAGGGACGGCTCGCCGGCTGTTGTCGACGACGTCGTGGCCAACTTCAAGCGGCCGGTTGGCGATCATGAGGACTTTCGCGTTGCCCTGACCAAGCTCTCGGAAGGGCGGTTCGAGGCGTATCACGCGATCGCGGCAGGCGACTGGATCGTCGAAGTGACCTCGCGCCGCGGCGGCGAGATCGTCATGCATGAGGCCGTGCGCATCGACACTGCGGAGTTTGGCCAATGACCTGCTGCACCATGAATGCGGATGGCGTGCTGGCAATGAGCACAACCTCCTTCAGCGCCGACGAGATCGGGCTTGCGAGCCACGCGCTCGGCGGCGGCCTTCGTCAGCTCGATCTCAGCGTGCCTGACGTCCATTGCGGCGCCTGCATATCGACCATCGAGCGGGCATTGTCGGGCCTGCCCTATGTGCGAAAAGCCAGGGTGAACCTCACCTCAAGGCGCGTGAGCTGCGTCTATGCCGAGGAGATGGACAACAAAACGGTTGATCCAACCGGCATCACTGCCGCGATCAGCGCGACCGGATACAGGGTCCATCTCTTCGCACCGCTTGCGCCGGAAAGCGACAAGACACGGAACCAGCTTCTCCTTGCGGTCGGGGTTGCCGGCTTTGCCGCGACAAACATCATGCTGCTGTCGGTATCCGTCTGGTCCGGCGCGGATGCCGCGACGCGCGACATGTTCCATTGGATATCGGCGATGATCGCAGCTCCTGCACTCGTCTATTCCGGCCGGTTCTTCTTTCGATCGGCCTGGAACGCGTTGAAGCGCGGGCGCACGAACATGGATGTGCCTATCTCACTTGCCGTGACGCTCTCCTATGCGGTTTCGCTTTGGGAGACGATGCATCATGGCGAGCATGCCTGGTTCGATGCGACCGTGTCGCTGCTGTTCTTCCTGCTGATCGGCCGCACTCTCGACCACGTCATGCGCGAGAAGGCGCGCGCAGCGATCAACGGGCTGGCGCGGCTTGCTCCGCGTGGGGCGCTGGTGGTGGCAGCCGATGGGTCGAGACGCTACGTGGCGGTCGAGGAGATCGCCATCGGCGACGAGATTGCCGTGGCGGCCGGCGACCGCATCCCGGTCGACGGCATCGTCGCCAGCGGCGAGAGCGACCTCGACCTGTCGATCGTAACCGGCGAGAGCAGCCCGGTGGCCGTCAAACCAGGCGCGGAAATCCATTCCGGGGCCATGAACCTGACGGGCTCGCTCATCGTGCGTGCAACCAAGCTCGCGCGCAACTCGCTGCTTGCCGAGATCATCGGCCTCATGGAGGCGGCCGAAGGCGGGCGGGCGCGTTACCGGCGGATCGCCGACAGGGCCGCGGCACTCTATTCGCCCGCCGTGCACCTCCTTGCGCTGGTGTCGTTTCTGGGCTGGGGGATCATCGGCGGAGACTGGAAGCAGGCGATGCTCGTCGGCGTCGCCGTGCTCATCATTACCTGCCCATGCGCCCTCGGACTGGCCGTTCCGGTCGTGCAAGTCGTTGCAGCCGGCGAACTTTTTCGCAGGGGCGTCATGGTCAAGGACGGTTCGGCGCTCGAGCGGCTCGCCGAGGTCGATGCCGTCGCCTTCGACAAGACGGGTACGCTGACGCTCGGGCGACCGAGGCTTGTGCGGACTGAAGCCGACAATATCGGGAGCATCGCGGTCGCAGCGGGACTTGCTCAGCATTCCAGGCATCCGCTCTCGCAGTCGCTTTCGCGTCAGGCAATCGTGGCCGATCAGTTCGAGCGCGTGGTGGAGGTTGCAGGCGGCGGCCTCGAAACCTCGCGCGGGGATGTCGTCTATAGGCTCGGAAACGCATCCTTCGCCTGCGGCGAGGCCGAGATCGCGACATCAGACAGTCCGCTTTCCGAGGTCGTGCTTTCGGCAAACGGGGTGGCGCTGGCGCGCTTCTTCTTCGATGACACGCTTCGTCCGGGAGCAGGCGAGGCGGTCGCCGATCTGGAATCGGCCGGTTTCCAGACGCTGATTTTTTCGGGGGACCGCCAATCCGTCGTCGAAAGCACGGCACGCAGCCTCGGCGTCGACCGCGCCCTTGGCGCATTGACCCCGAAGCAGAAGGTGGACGCCTGCGAGGCCCTGCGAGAGGAAGGGCGCCGCGTTCTGATGGTCGGCGACGGCATCAATGATGCGCCTGCGCTCGCCGCAGCCCATGTCTCGATGGCGCCATCCAGCGCTTCCGACATCGGACGCCAGGCGGCCGACCTCGTCTTCTTCAACGAGAGGCTCGATTCAGTACCCGATGCGATCCGGATCGCCAGGCGCTCGGCCGCGCTCATTCGGCAGAATTTCGCCCTTGCGATCGGCTACAACATCCTTGCCGTGCCGATTGCGGTCGCCGGCTTTGCGACGCCGCTGATCGCGGCCGTGGCGATGTCCACCTCCTCAATCATCGTCGTCACCAACGCCCTGCGTCTCAACGCCTTTACGGCGCGAAGCGCTCCTCTGCCGGCTTTGCAGAGACCGATCGACGATCAGGAGGTCGAAGCCGCATGAACATGCTTATCTATCTGATCCCGATCGCACTTTTCATGGGCGGCCTCGGGCTGGCGGCGTTTCTCTGGTCGCTGAAAAGCGGTCAGTATGACGATCTGGAGGGCGCTTCCTGGCGGGTGATTGCCGACGATGATTCCGATCCGACCGCTACGTGATCGCGTCAGCCGGAAAAAGACCGATGCTCTTCAACAACGAACAGCTTTTACAGTCGGACCTCTTTGACAGGCTGAGCATCGATACCGCAAGACGACTTGCGACCCTCGCGCGCCGGCGCGTATACGTGCCCGGAGAAGAGATATTCGCGGAAGGCGAGCCCGGCACCCACGTGGTTTACGTCGCAAGTGGCGTGGTCAGGCTGACACGAACGGAATCGAGCGGGCGTGATGCTGATATCCGCGTCTGCGAGCCAGGCGACTTCATTGCCGAATATGTAATTGTGCTCGGCGGCAATTATGCGCATGGCGCGTGTGCCGGTGCCTTGAGCGAGCTCGCGCTCTTTGAGGCTGCGGCGCTTCGGACACTTGTCGATAAATGCCCTCAGCTCCAGCGCAACCTGCTGAAGATATCAGCCCACCATCTTCTTGAAGCCTTCGATTGCATTGCCGGCGATCGGTTGCACATGGCAGCCCAGCGCGTGGCGAATTTCCTGTTGCGCCAATGTCCCGAAACAGCTCTTCAGGCGACATTCCGCCTCCCGTACAAGAAGCAGATTCTGGCCGGAAAACTCGGGCTTGGACCGGAAGCCCTGTCGCGGGCGTTTGCCGCTCTCGCACAGCGCGGCGTCGATGTGAAGGGTCGAACGGTCCGCATCGAAAACGTCGTCCTGCTCCGTCAGGTCTGCTAGCTACGATCGCGCCGGCCTTTCGAGGCGATTCCGTCGGACGCTATCGTGATGAAGCCCGCCAGCCGAGACGTTCCTCATCAGGTTTCTTTGGGAACTAATCGCATACTGCGCCGAGAGCGGTGGCGCTGGCCGAATTCCTGCGCTATCTGATTGGCAAGTCGAAACGAGCTTAACGAGGACAATGGAACCGGACCGTATTCTGGTGGTCGATGATGACGCGCGGATCAGGCAGATGCTGGTGCGTTACTTCGAAGACAACGGATTTAAGGTGAACGCGGTCGCAAACGGCGCGGCGATGCGTTCCGAACTCGCCAAGGGCTCTTACGCGGCAATTTTTCTCGATCTGGTGCTCCCGAACGGCGAGAATGGTCTCGAACTGCTTCGGGAGCTGCGAAGCACATCCGACGTGCCGGTTCTCATGCTGACAGGTCAGGACGATGTCACGGACAAGGTCGTCGGCCTTGAAGTCGGCGCCGATGATTACATTGCCAAGCCCTTTCATCTGAGAGAACTGCTGGCTCGTCTGAGGACAATCCTGCGACGCCGCACCTCCTCGGACGCGACCCGTGCCACCAACGGCGAAGACGAAACGCTCGCCTTCGAAGGCTGGTCCCTCGATGTGTCGCGCAGGCGACTGACCTCACCCCAGGGCGACGACGTTGCTTTGACGACTGGCGAGTTCGACATGCTTCTTGTTTTCGTGCGTAATCCCGGCCGGGTTCTTTCGCGCGAAACGCTCATGGATCTGACGAGAAACCGCAATCTCGAAGCCTTTGATCGCGCAATCGACGCCCAGATCGTCCGCTTGCGTAAGAAGATCGAGGATGATCCGAAGAGCCCGGATCTCATTCAGTCTGTACGCGGCGTCGGTTATGTCTTCACCGGCCGACCAGGACGAACACCGAGATAATTGATCCTCGTCAATGTCCGGTCCGCTGCTGCGGCTATGTGTTGAGCCATTATGGCTGCAACAATGACGATCTGGATTCTTTTCGCGGTGATGACGACCGCAGCGACTGCCATCCTGCTTCACCCGCTTTCGAGGGGCCGCCGGAAGACGGCGAGCACCGAAGCGGATGCCGGCGGGGTCTATCGCGACCAGCTTTTCGAACTCGACGAGGATGTCGCCTCCGGACGCATCTCGCCGGACGAATATGAACTGGCCAGAGCGGAAACGGCGCGACGCCTGTTCAAGGCTGCAGATGACCGCCAGCCGGCGCAGATCGCGCAACGCTCCGGCAGATGGCTGAAACACGCTATCGCCGTATTCTTGCCATTGCTCAGCATCGCTCTCTACGTTTCGCTCGGCTCTCCCGATCTCCCCTCCCGTCCGCTGGCCATAAGGCTCGCCGAGCCCGGCGAGGATCTCGCAATCCTCGTCAAGAAGATGGAGGATCACCTGGCCGGTCAGCCTGAGGACGGGCGGGGGTGGGACGTCATCGCTCCGGTTTACCTGAAGATGGGCAGGGTTGATGACGCGGTAAAAGCCTATCGCGCGGCGCTTCGCCTCGACGGAACCAATGTCTCCCGCCTGGAAGGACTGTCGGAAACGCTGATGGCCACATCAAACGGCCTAGTGACAGCAGACGTGCTTGATGAACTCAAGCAAATCCTGTCTCTTGAGCCGAACAACCCGCGTGCGCGCTTCTATGTTGCGCTGAGCCTGGAGCAGGCGGGCCAACCGGATCAGGCGCGCACGGCCTTCGAGGATCTCGCCAGGCAGTCGCCGGCCGATGCACCCTGGCTGCCGCTGGTCAACGAGCATATCGCCAGGAACGGCGGCGCGGCGGTTGCGCCTGCAGCCGAGCCGGAAGCGCGGCCTGCCGCACAATCCTCGGCACCGGGCGGCCCGACGGCGGAGGAT